>PEUD01000002.1 GCA_002780805.1 Candidatus Omnitrophica bacterium CG02_land_8_20_14_3_00__42_8
TTTGCTTCATGGCCTTTAAAACGCTATCGCAAATATCGGTATCATCCGGGCCGCCTAAAATAATAACCTTGGCAGCATATTTTTCTATCAACAAATCAGCGACGCTTGCAAAATTTTCAGCAGGCCACTGCTTAAATATCGCTGTCTTACCCCAACTTGCCCCGCCGCCCGGAATAATCGCTATGATTTTTTCGTTACGATCAATATGGTTATTGTTTAAAAAATTATCAGCCCATGCCAAATCTTCCTGAGGGATAAAAACATCTAGACTGCGATTGTCATAGCGAAACCGAGGCGCCACTATACGTAATAAATCTAAGTAATACTCTACTATATGCTTATCATGATAACCGGCAATATCTATTTTATGAGTAAGAAACCTGCCTCTTTTTTTAAAATTATACCCAATCCTTACCGGCACTCCCAGCATCATTAAAAAAAACGAATACTGATGGCCTAAAGACAAATCTATAACAGTATCAAACTTTTTACTTTTTATTATTTTTAAAAATTTCAAAAATTGCCTAATGCAATCTATTTTTGAGGCGCGCCAGAGAATCCTGAAATCGCCTTTATCGAAAACAAATATCTCATTTAGGTTCTTATTGCTTGATAAGAACGGCGCAACGCGGCTATTACATATAAAACCTATATAACTATCGGGAAACTGTTTTCTTAAATGCCTTATTAAAGGCGTGGTAAAAATAACATCGCCTATGCCAAAGGGGTTTATTATTAAAATCCTGTCCGTTTTCATTAAAACCCCTTGAATATTTCCAATAAATTCTTCGCTGTCATATCCCAGCTAAATTCAGCTGCGCGCTTTAAACCCTTTTGCGCCAGGCTATTTCTTAAACCAACATCACTTAATACGCTGTATATCCCATCTGCAATGGAATCAATCTTATACGGATCTGTCAAAACAGCTGCATCGCCTGCAAGCTCAGACATAGATGATACATTTGAAGTTACAACAGGGCAACCGCACTTAAACGCCTCTAAGATAGGCAGGCCCGCGCCTTCATAAAAAGAAGGATATACGCTTACATCGGCAAAATTGTATAAAACCTTAAGGTCCTCGCATGGGACATAACCGGTAAATACTATGTCTTTTTTAAAGCCAAGCTCCTCTGTGAGCTTGAATACATCATCATACATCCACCCTTTCATGCCTGTAATTACAAGGGTTTGTTTTATATTATGCCCTGATTTAAGAGCCTTGTAGGCTTTCATGAGCCCATTTATATTTTTTCTAGGCTCAATAGTGCCTATATATATAATATAATTAGTATATATATTATACTTTAAAAGCGTTTCCTTGTAAAGATTTTTAGCTTCCTGCGGTAATACGCAAAACTCGTCTCCCACCCCGGGGTAGAGAACCTTTATTTTTTGCCCTGTCTGTCCGGAATAATGCCTTTTAAGGTCATTGGCAGTACATTTGGTATCAGCCAGTATAACATCGGCAGCAGCCAAAACACTCTTTAATAAATTATCCAGCTTTTCAAGCACATCTTTTGGGTGGCCCTGCGGAAAAACCTTTGGTATTATATCGTGGACCGTAATTACAAATTTAGCCCCTTTTGGGGGCTTTAAGTCATACGCGGATGTATGAAATATATCCGTATTTTTTAAAACAACTGGCGGGCCTAAATTAAAACGGTCTATTTTATGCCGAAAATTCTCACCCGGCAACGCAGGCGGTTTTTTATCTCTACTGAAAAACCTGATTTTACTATATAAAGCATAATCATTATTTCTGTCGATTTTAGCCAGCGCATTAATTAGATTAAAAGTATAATAGCCTATACCTGTCTTCTCTTTTTTTAAAATTGAACGGACATCTATTGCTATATTCATAACTTCACCATAACGCGATATCTGACATTTTTTTAAAAACAATGTTATTGCTGCTGCATATATCTATTATTTCTTCATGCGAAGCGTCATTCATGGAAGGAATAGCCAAAAACAACTCGTCTATCTTGTATTTTTTTACAAGTTGAGGTATGTTATGCCTTGAACCTATTATCGGTACGCCATGTATATTTCTGCCATGTTTTTCTAAATTGTCGTCGATAAAACCAACAGGCATATAGCTTAATTTCCTATTGTACCTTATACCTCTTAACAGATATTCACCGGCATCGCCTGCGCCCATTATCAAAATCCTTTTGCCTGACTTAGAGTCGAAATTGAAATATTCCCTGAACATCCTCATTACAAATCTTGCCCCGGAAGCGGCTGTCAACAACAACAGCCAGTCTATCACAAAGACCGCCCTGGAATAACCCTGTATACGAAATAAAAATACCAATGCTATAATGGAGCTTATACAACTAAATGTAACCGCCTTGATAACATTAAAAAGATCATGAAATCCGGCGTATTCCCAAACTGCTTTATACAGGCCGAAACTGTAAAAAAAACTGAGCTTTATAATAATAATTATAGGTAACGACTCCACGATCAATTTTGCATTAACAGGTACAAGAATGCCTTCATACCTTAAAAGATAGGCGCCGACATAACTTGCGCTTATAATAAAAAGATCTATCATTATCTCAAACATCTTCTGTTTGTGATAAATCATACCGCCTAAAGATATATGATTGCCATTTGTATGTTTTTTAGGCTCTGCGGCATAGACTCTGACACGGCTTAAGAAAATACCAAAAAACAACATTAATAACGCGGCTGCCATAAACAAAACTATTACAGCCGTCACGTTTAATTTTGTATACGCAAAGGCTATCAACCCGCAACACAGGCTTATAAAATACAAAGTCAGCACTGCCCTGCGCTCTGACATACCCAAAACTACCAGCCTGTGAGATGTATGATCTTTCCCGCCGTCGTAAAAATGCCTGCCGCTTGCCCTACGATTTAAAGTAACTAGTATGGTATCAAATACCGGCACCCCTAAAACCAATACAGGAACCGCCAGGGTGCCCAAAATATTGGATGTGCCCCGCCAGGTGCCCATAACACTTATCGCGGCTATTACAAAACCTATAAACATAGAACCGCAATCACCCATGAAAATCTTTGCAGGATTAAAATTATACCTTAAAAATCCTAAGGCAGCAGCCCCTAAAATCAATCCTATCATAGCTGCGCTTGAACCCGCATGAAAACCGTAATGCACAAAAATTATCCCTGCCGATATCACGGTGATACCGGCGCACAAACCATCCATATTATCTAAAAGGTTAAAAGCATTCATTATCGCGACAAACCAGAATATAGTGACAAATATATTAAGAAAATCCACCGGTAGCACTTTAAAGCTGATGCCAAAAATACACATAAATGTTGCTATGATAATCTGCGCAAAAAGCTTTGAATACGGTTTTATGCTGAATATATCGTCTATGAGCCCTGTTATAAATACAGCCGTAGAGCCTGCCAACAATGGAAAAAACAGGCTATTGCCCCTTTCGAAAATCAAAAACGATATAAAAAAAGATACGAATATCGCTATGCCGCCACATATGGGTATAACCCGCTTGTTCCAACGGTCGTTTTTCGGCTTTGCTACAAAGTTATAACGCAGCGCCATCCTCCGGACCAACGGCGTCAAGAACAAAGATAAAAGCAATGTTATTAAAAAAACCGGTAGATATTTTACTGCCATACTAGTTAACCTTTAAAATACTCTATCACATCCAATATTATATCGTCTAATTTAGATATAGGTTTATATCCAATCAACTTTCTTATCTTTGATATATTAGGCACTCTGCGGCGCATATCCTCAAAACCCTGCCCATAAATCTTTTCATAAGAAACGCGCACTATTTCTGATTTGCTGGCTGTTGCATTTTTTATCATTTTTGCCAGGCCTTCGATAGATACCTCTTCTTCGCTTCCTATATTAAAAACATCCCCTTCAGCATCAGGACGCTCCATTAGCAACATAACGGCGCCAACAACATCAGACACATGGCAAAAACTCCTTGTCTGCTTTCCATCTCCATGAATTACTATAGGCTTATTCAACAACGCGCTTTTCACGAAATTCGGTATAACCATACCATACGCATCTGTCTGCCTGGGGCCTACTGTGTTAAAAAATCTCGCGATCACAACCGGCAGTTTCTTTTCTATAAAATATGCCTGGGCTAAAAACTCGTCTAAACTTTTTGAGCAGGCATACGCCCATCTACGTTTCTTTATAGAACCTAAAATTCTGTTATCGTCTTCCTTAAGGCTGTGCTCAACATGGCTGCCATATATCTCTGAAGTTGAAGCAATCAAAACCTTTTTCTTGTATTTATTGGCCTTCTTTAAAACAATCTCTGTGCCTATAACATTTGTCTCTATAGTTTCTATAGGCTTATCCATTATCAGCTTTACGCCCACAGCAGCAGCCAAATGATAAATTCTGTCGCATTTTTTCACCAATTTATCCATAACATCGCTGTTCATTATAGTGTCCACCGTACAATGAAAATCTTTATTTTCCAGCAGATGTTTTATATTATCTAAACTACCTGTAGATAAATTATCTATAACATAAACCTCGTCGCCATTTTTAAGCAACGCCTCGCATAAATGCGAACCTATAAATCCAGCGCCTCCTGTAACTAATATCTTCATAGTAAACCCTTCTCCTTTAATAGGCTATTGTATAAATTCTCTGTGTCTTTTATTAATCTCTCTTTCCTGAAATTCTCATTCACAAATTTTCTGCCGTAACGGCCCATCTCTAATCTCTTTTCTCTATCCTCCAACATGCTTAGTAACGCCTTGCTAAAGCCATCAACATCATTGCTTTGTACAAGTAAACCATTTTCATTATTTTTTACTATATCTCTAACTCCACCTACATCAGTAGCCACTACAGATTTACCCGAGGCCATTGCTTCTATCAAGCTAACAGGTGTGCCTTCATTTAATGAAGTCAAACAAACTATATCCAAATCCGCATATATGTTTTCCAAATCCCTACGCCAGCCTAGAAATACAACCTTGTCTTTTATACCTAATCCTCCCGCATAATTTTCAAGTTCATGGCGCAATTCTCCGTCGCCAACGATTATAAACTTAGCATTTAGTGTATAGCGTTTAGCGTATAATAATTTTATTGTATCAAAAAACATTTTGTGATTCTTAATAGGGACTAACCTTCCCACTATACCGATCAGCAAAACATCGCTGCCAATGCCAAGCTCCTGCCTTAATCTGCCTTCATTTTTATCTGCTTCAAAAAACTTCTCAAGCTCAAAACCAAGCTTGATAACCGCTACCTTGCCTTTAGAAATAATATTATACCTCACGGAAACATCATTTTCCACTGAATTACTTACAACCACAACCTTGTCCGTAAATCTACCTAAAAAGCGCTCTATGGCAATAAATACCTTTGTCGCTAAACCACTGAAATAACCATCAAAGATATGTCCATGAAAAGTATGCACTTTGACAGGCACACCCGCTAAAATCGCCGCCAGTCTACCCAGAGTACCTGCTTTTGCTGTATGCGTATGAACTATATCCGGTTTTTCCCTGCGTATTATTCTGTATACCTTCCATAATGCCTTTAAATCCTTTAAAACATTTATTTCCCTTGTCAGATCATTGACAATAACTGGCTTTACGCAGTGTTCCCTGGCAAAGTACTCCATATCGCCTTCATTAACTCCTACGGTACCGGCCACAAGGCACGTCTTAAAACCAAACTTGTCCAGGCCTGCTGAAAGCAATACGGTATTTATTGCCGGCCCTCCTATATTTAACCTGGCTATTATTCTTACGACTTTTTTCATAATATTTACAATATATTTTCTTTATCTATAAAAATCCTGTGCCAAAGCTCAAGATTCAGCAAGGCCCAGATCTTATCGCCGCTGTTTGACTTATACTGCGACTGGTCATCCAGTATCTTTTTTACATATTCTTTTCTAAAGAAACCTCGCCTGACGCATTTATCGCTCAATAATATTTCGTAGCAATAATTTTTAAGTTCCTTGCGGAACCAGTTGTCAATAGGCACGCCAAAACCCATTTTTCCGCGCCGCAGGATTTCATCCGGCAAAATACCGTTTAATGATTTTTTCAAAATATACTTAAGGACCCCTCTTTTTATTTTCAGACCTGACGGCACAGAGGCGCAAAATTCCATAAATTTGTGGTCTAAAAACGGGGATCTGGCTTCAAGTGAATTCGCCATTGAAGCAATATCCATCTTGACCAAAAGGTCTTCAGGAAGATAACTGTTAATATCGGCATAAAGCAGGGAATCCACCACTTCCAGGCCTGCGCATGCCTCAAACAAGCCGTTCATATAGGAAAAAGGCGGATTTTCATGTTGAAGCATCTTTTTGAAACTATCTGTATATAAAAATTCCTTTTCCCTGTCCCTGAAAATTATAATCCAGTTATAATATCTTTCTCTTGTCGGCTGGGAAGCGACTGAGGCAAACCTTATAATTTTTGAAAAAAGACGGTTGCTTCTCATCGTATTATTCAGGCCATTACGAAAGGCAAAAGCCATTGCCTTGCTTATCCCGTGAGGCACTTTTTCAGAAACCCTGGTTGCCATATACCTTATATAACCGGCGAAATTTTCATCCCCGCCGTCACCGTTCAAGGCAACGGTAACATCCTGCCTTGTCATTTTCGCGACGTAAAAAGAAGGCAAAGCTGACGAATCAGCGTAAGGTTCATTATAATGCCATATCAGTTTCGGCAGTATATGCATGGCGTCTGGTTTTACTATATATTCACGGTGGTCAGTGCCAAACGCCTTGGCAACTATTCTGGCGAAAGAAAGCTCGCTATGGCTGGCTTCTTCAAACCCTACCGAGAATGTCTTAACCGGTTTTGACATATTCCTTGCCATCATGGCCACAACAGCGCTTGAATCTATGCCGCCGCTTAAAAAAGCGCCCAAAGGCACATCGCTTATAAGCCTTACCTTAACTGCTTCCTCAAGGTGCACCAACACCTGCGCTGCGCATTCCTTTTCATCAAGCACTGTTTTTTTAGAAAAATCCAACTGCCAGTACCTCTTTATTTCAATATTTCCTTTTTGATATAACAAATAATGGGCAGGCTGAAGTTTTTTTATGCCTTTAAACATTGTGCATGGCGAAGGTGTGTAACCATAAGTAAGGTAATATGGTATCATGCGCAAATCTACATCTGCTTTCACATCGGGATCCTGTAAAATAGATTTCATTTCAGAGGCAAACAGAAAACTTCCGTTTACATTTGCGTAACATAAGGGTTTTTTCCCTACCCTATCCCTGGCCAGAAATAACGATTTTCTTTTTTCATCCCACAAAGCAAATGCAAACATGCCGCGCAAATCTTTAAGACAGTCAACGCCTTTCTCTTCGTAAAGATGAAGGATTACCTCTGTGTCTGTATGCGATTTAAATTTATGCCCCTTAGCTTCAAGGCCTTTTCGCAGCTCAATAAAATTATATATTTCGCCGTTCAGGACCAGCCATAAAGTATTGTCTTCGTTGCTCATCGGCTGACGGCCGGCAGGCGATAAATCAATTATGCTCAGGCGGCTATGGCCCAGGCCTACTGCCCCGTTTATATAAATCCCCGAATCATCGGGGCCTCTATGCTTGAGCACGCCGCACATTGACCGTATAAGGCCTTCCGTCACTGGGCTCGCCGGGTTATTTATATTTATTTTGCCGCATATACCGCACATTTTATGAACTCTTTTTTTGCGCTATTACAATAATATTGGGGGCGAAAAAACCTATATTTCCGATACGCAATATGCGTTCCAGCAATGAAAACCAGTAAAATACATTCCTTAGCATATAATTCTTGGCATCCATAGGCCACGGGCTTGGATACTGGTAATAATGGCCCACATATTTATGCCACGCCGGAAGCTGAATAGGCCTGCCGATATATATTTTCTTCAATTTAAAGCCGCACTCCCCCAGCATTTTTTTCAGTGTATTGTGCGTAAAATGCGTCACATGCTCATATGAATCGAATATATCGTAGTCCTTTGTTTTTCCGGTTGCCTTTGCCAGCCAGAATTTTAAAATATTATATTTCCCATTCGGCACCTTTATAAATAGTATACCGTCATTTTTTAACACCTTTTTTACATCCGCCAGCATTTTTTTTGGCTCTGATATATGTTCAAAAACATCAGTCATTGTAACTACATCAAAATGTTCATCTTTAAATCCAGCCTCATGCAAATAACATGTTTTAACATCCAGGCCAAAATACTTGCGCGCCATAGCGGAAAGCGCAGGCGACGGGTCAACTCCGGAAACGTTCCATTTCCTGCCGCGCGTATTTCTTAAAAACATGCCCATATTTGTGCCTATATCCAGAAAATTGCCCGAGGGCTTAATTTTTTCTATTTCCCTTAAATCAGTCAGGTAATTCGGATCCCTGTGGCTTTTCGCCTTGCCTTCAAATATCAGCCTGGCTTCAGCAAAATATTTATTTTCATCGCCCCAGTAATTTTTTTCAGGCTCTTTAACCATCGGATTGGTATAGATAAGCTTGCAATCATTGCATACGGCAACACCTATCGCGCCTCTTTCGCTGCAAACTTTGGAATGGTTTGCGCTGCCGCAGAGAGGGCATTTCCTTTCAATGACCTCATCCACGCTGTAAATCTCTTTTTGCTTTCCGCCTCTTTCATAATCCATGGCTTGAAACCTCCAAAGCTATTTTATCATTACATAACAGATAATTACAAGGATTACCGTCTGTTGTAATGTTTTTCATATTTTTGAGCGTTCCATTTTTTTCATCAATATAGAAATACGAATAACCCTTACCCTTTAATATCTGCTCAACGTTAACGGCAACCCCGCTGTTTAATATCTCCATTAGCATTGTTGGCTGCATCTGGCCCAGGTAATCCTCTATGCCTTTTAAAACCTCGGGCTCATGCATTTCAACATCTATTTTCATTAAATCTATTTTGGATATGCCTTTCTGCTTAATATATGTAGAAAGCCTGGCAACCTGAATTTCGGACTCAACAACATCTGTACCGGCAGGCATCATATTTTTATTTACTGTTACAGAATATACATGATCCGCGTTACTGTCGTATATAACCGCTTTCCCGTCGTAGCTGGACAGCGCCAGCTCTTCGCAGGTAATGTCATAATTATTCAACCGGCAATTCATTTTCAGCCTTTGACAAACCCTTTTTATCGGCTCAAACGCGTAGATTTTAGATGCGGGATTAACAGTCTTGGCAACCAAGGAATACATCCCTGTATTTGCCCCCACATCCAGGATACAATTTGATATCCTGGACAAAGCTATCCACAACTTTATTGATTCTTTTTCCCAGTTTCCGCTAAGCCCTGACCAAAAAATATCATTCTCAATCTGATAGCCAAAATGGTGTACTTTAAAACTTTTTCCATCCAGGCCAACCTTAAACGTGCCTTTAAAATGCAAATGCCTGTAAACAGATTCTGGCGGCTTATAAAAAATTTTGAGCAGCGAAAACAACTGTTTTTTAAAAGGCATAATGTTATAAATAATCTTTACTATTTTTTTCATTTTAATTGATTTTTAAAATCGATAACGCGCTAAGGTATCTTTTTATGTCTTCTAAAGTCCTGATTTTCGATATCCTGCCCGCTATATAAGAAGGCCGTTTATAAAAAGACGCATAGGCCTGTCTTTGAAAAGATTGGAGCTTATTTAAACCGATGTTTCTATTCACATAGGAGGCCACTTTACCTGTAATAAGGTATTTTGAATAATCCGCTTCCAGCGCATCTTCGCCTTTGGCTATCTCGTACAGCCTTGTCCCGGGGTAAGCCTGCGGCAGGTAAAACGTCGCGTAGTCAATACCGCTTGAAAGCGCGAAATCAACGGTATCTTTGACTGTTTCCTCTGTTTCTCCTGGAAAACCCAAAATAAAAAATGCCCTTACTTCCATACCGGCTCTCTTTACCATTTTTATGGCTTCGGACGCGGTTTTAACGGTAATACCCTTGCTGATGGCTTTTAGTATATTATCGTTGCCGCTTTCTATACCGAAGTCCACTGACCAGCAGCCCGCGGATTTCATATGCTTCAGCATATTGACAGTAATCGTGTTGACCCTGCCGTTACAGCTCCAGAGCAACCCGTATCTTTTGATTTCATCGCAGAAATCAATTGTTGTTTTTTCATTCATCGTAAAAACATCGTCCCAAATCCTTAATTCCTTTGTTTTGAATTTTTTTGCCAGCCTGTCCACCTCATGCATTACGTTTTCTATGGACCTTGATTTCACAGAAGGCCCGAAAGCCCCGCGGTCGCAGAATATACACGAATACGGACAACCCCTTGCCGTCAATATGGACCTTACAGGCGTTCTTTTATAACTTGAAGGCGTCCTTTTATATTTGGATAAAGGCAGATATTCCAACGCTGGAAAAGGCAGCGTATCTATGTCCTTCATAAGCTTTCTTGGTGAATTTATATGGCATTTGCCGTCGGGGCTTTTCCAGAGTGTCCCGTCAATGTTATCTGTATTTCTTTTTTCAATAATCGCCCTCACCAAGTCCAAAAATGTGTGTTCGCCTTCGCCGTAAACTGCAAAATTAAAAAGATTGCTGTCATTAAGCAGATATTCGCCCAGGCCAGCATTCACCATACTGTTTACATGCGGCCCTCCTATAACTGTTATCGCGTCAGGCTGTATCTCTTTAATTAATGATAAATTTTTCTTTGTCGTATACCAGTCAGGCGTATATGTACTTATCCCAATAATATCATATTTTTCCTTCAACAGAAATGCGCTGAAAGCAGCACTGTCATACCCCTCCGCGAGACAGTCCAGCACCTCAACATTATAGCCGGCCTGTATTAAGACCGCCGCTAAATAAGCGATGCCTAAAGGCTCTGAAACAGTAAATATTTCATCAATGGCCTTTATTGAGGACGGATTATATTCTCTTGTCGTTGTACAAAGTAGTATCTTCAATTTTACCTGAAAGTTTTATAAATTAAAAACATCCAAAAACAGCCTCCAGAAGAACAAATATGCCTTTCTGTAAGTAGGCAACTTGGAAACGCCCCATTTTCTTTCATATTCATGAGTAGCTACCTCTGCGACCCTGTATTTCTTCTTAAGGCACTGCACTATCATGTGCTGTTCAACATCAAAATTATTAGCCCTTAATTCAAGTTTCAATCCGACATCTCTTTTTACAGCCCTAAACCCGTTCAGGCATTCAGTGAGATTTACCTTCCATAGATAATTGATAATCAAGGTTAAAAGCCCCCCGCCAACGCTGCGCAAATACGTATCAATATCGCCTTTCCATTCATCGCTTCCGCCCTTGTGCCTTGAGCCTATCACCAAATCCGCCTCATTTTTCACTATTGGCTCTATCAACGCCGGAATCTGCGACGGATCATGGGAGCCGTCGGCATCCATAAAAACAACTATATCCATTGCTGCTTCTTTTATGCCGACTTTATACGCATCCCCCTTGCCTTTTTTATTGTCAGAAACAACTTTGGCCCCCGCAGAAGAAGCGCATTGGGAAGTTTTATCGCTTGAATGCCCGTCTACCACTATAATCTCGTCAGCAAAATTTTTTGCTGATTCTACCAGACGGGATATGCCGCCTTCTTCATTTTTAGCCGGTATTACCAATGAAACAGTCATAAGCGCCCGCACCTGGATCTATTAAAAAATATAACAGCTCCTATTCCCAGAAGAAACCAAAAATGCCGCATGGTCAATATATCAACGCTGAAACCGGCTATCAAAAAAGCTATTACGCCTAACGCGATAATCCTGGCATCTCTTTTAAAAAAGGCATTTTTTATATTAAGCCATAGAAATAACAATGTGGCAAATAACCCCAATATGCCTGTTTCTGACGCCCACCCCAGATATGTGGAATGTGGATCTTTTGTCTTCCATTCAATATTATCGGGGTCAGGCAGCACCTTTTTGGCTTTATCCCAATCCACATAATTAACAAGATTATAATTATACCTGCCAAGGCCCACGCCGACAACAGGATGGTCTTTCCACATCTTTAAAGCCGCCTCCGATAAAATCAGATATTCTGATTTTTGTGTATTTATTTTAAACGGCTTAAACTCTACCGGAAACACCCAGACAGCCAAGGTCATAAAAGATAATACAAGAAAAATACAGGCTAAAAATAACGCCGGTATCTTCAGCAAAATATATTTTTTCCCCGGATATAAAATAAATAAGCTCGAGGCGGCTAATAAAAATACGGGCCCGAGGATCCTGCTTTTAGTCAGCAAGGCTGTAAAGAGATGCAGCGATAATACAAAAATATAAAAACCATAATCCTTGGCCCGCGCCATCCTGCTTTTTATTATCATAAAAATAAACGTTATGCTTGTTATAAAATATGCGGCAAACATATTAGGATTTTTAAGCGTAGAGCTTGCCCTGAGATAAAATTGCGCCTGATGGGGAATGCTTGATATTTTGTCAACAGACTGTATTTGCGGCGTCAGGATATTCAAAGAACCTGAAAATAAACCTGCTATATAGCCCAAAATCCCTATGACGCACACGACGCTGCTTACCAACACCCACACACGGATACACCTGCACAGATATTCATCTTCTTTTATTAATAATACGGCGGAAAAATACAGCGCTACTAAATACACTGTTGCCGCGTATTCTATAATTTCCCTGGAATCAAACCCGTTAAAAACCAAGGAAATAAAAAATGAGAACAATAAAAAAGCCGCGGGCAGCAAAAACGGCACGCTCATTTTATCTTTTGCTTTTATGTGTTCGTATATAAAAAATAACAAAAATACGACAAATAATACATCGCAATATTGTATCTTGCTCCCGATAAAAGGCAGTTCAGGGACCTTCATGACAGGCAGCAATATAATATAGAATAAAAACAGTATTTTACTGATTTTCATTTGATTAAAACCTCATTATCAAATATAACCTTTCACCAGGTAATAGGCTATGCCTAAATATTCATGCATAATGGCTTTTATCTGCTCCAGCCTTACACCTCTGGACCTGTCATAAAACTGGCTGTTACTGACAGGGGCATACACCACCCTGACACCGCGGCCTGATTTATCAAATACCGCCTTTGCCCTTCTCATATTATAAGGCGACGTGACAAGTAAAACGGTTTTATAGTTATTCTTGTTCAGGATATTTTTTGAAAATATAACGTTTTCATAAGTGCTGTTTGCCTTTTCCTCTAAAATAATATCCTCTGCCGGCACACCCATAGAGAGAGCGAAAAGTTTCATGTTCTGGGCATCGTTGTATATATACGTGTATCCTGATGAAAATATCAACTTATTCGCGTACCCTTTGTTGCGCAATTCAACGGCATATCTGGCCCTCTCAATAGTACTCTTACCGGGGCTACCTGTTTCTCCGACCCCGCCTCCAAATACCACTATCGCGTCAGCCTTTTGCGGCATTTCAGAAATTCTTAAAGGGCTTGCCAAAAACCAGATAAAGGGCGTTGTAAACAGTAAAAAATAAACCAGCGCGCAAACAGCGCCGAAACGAAATACCTTTCTTCTGGCAACCCTGTAAAAATTAACCAGGTTTTCCTTCCACATGGCTTCCATATCCGTTGTTTTTCTCTCAATTTCAGCCTCTATCAAACTACTCATATTCTCTATGCGCGCCGCCCAGCTGTTCTGGCTGGCAACTTCTATTCTAACCCCTGCTAAAGAATCTTTATTTTCATTAACCGTTTGCGTAAGATATTTATCAAATTTCGCGCTGTCATCTGCTACATACACAACATTATTGTAAGTCCTGTTAAACGATATAACCTCAGGCAGGGATGTGGATACAACCGCCTTACCCATTGCCAAATATTCATTTAATTTTGTCGGATAGACGTTTTTCGTATAATCAGTGATAGCGTACGGGATAATGCATGTATCAAAATATTTGATGAATAGCGGCAGTTTCTGGTGGTCTTTTTTGCCCAGGAAATAAACATTCTTGAAAAGCGAAAACAGGGTTATATCAGTCTGCACAGGCCCTATAAAAACAAAAGAATATTCCGGGTGCGCCTCTGCCAGGCCTTTCACCAGGCGCTGGTCGATCCATTTGTGCACACCGCCTATATAGCCGACTATCGGCTTTTTAATGCCAACCAGCTCCTCCGGCATCGGATCCTGCCCAAACAGGGCCTTCTGGAACTTGTCAAAATTTACGGCAAAAGGGAAACTATACACCTTGCTGTTATATTTAGAACAGTAGTTGTACAATTCCGCAGAGGTCACAAAAACCAAATCCGCTTTTTTTAACAATCTCTCTTCTGAGCGCTTTATCTTTTTAGCTGAAGCTGAACTGACGGCAAAACTATCAATACAATAATAAATAAATATTTTTTTCTTCAGATTATCCGCTATATCAAGACTTAAAGGGGTCGGCAAAAATGTCCATACGACAGGATCGCTGAAATTCATCGCCTTCATCCACTTTTCCAATGCGGAAAGGATTAAACGCCTGTTTATCCATCTTACAGCCCTGAGATAAGGAAACGGAAAAACCAACGGCGAAAATATATACAGGTTATGCGCCTCCTTATTTATACCCCTTGTCCCTTTAAACCAATTCTTAACCCTGTTTCTAATCCTGGAAAAATCTTTTATGCCCGGGGCCCTTACACCTGTATTTTCAATAAAAAGGACTCTATTGCCGTTTTTAGCAAGGTTGCTCATTATTTCCTGGTGCCCCTGCCATATAAAATCCCAATCTATGCTGGATATGCAGATAATGTCTTTATTTTTTAGCATTTTTTAATATACCTATATATTTTTTTGCGTTAATCTCTGCTGAAAACATTTCCTCAACTGTTTTCCTGCCTGCAAGCCCGGTCGTCCTTCGCAAAGGCACATCCTCTATCAGCCTGGATAGTTTTTCAAACCACTGATCTTCTGTGGCAGCCAAAAAACCATTTTTCTCGTCTGAAATGAATTCATTGATCATCCCTACCGGAGAAGCTACGACAGGAACGCCTACTGACATATACTGAATGGCCTTAAAACCCGCCTTACCGTACGCCCACTGATTATCTATTAACGGATATATGCCTATGTCTATACTTTGAAAATCTTCGGCTTCTTTTTCCAGGCTCCAATCGTAATTTTCAACTTTTACGCCAGGTACAGAGATATTTTGCTTTGCCCCTACAATCTTCAGAATAAAATCATATTTTGCGCTCAGCCTTTCCATAACATTGAATATTATTTTCAGGTAAAAAGCTGTTGTTGGCGAACCTATCCAGCCTATGGTTAAGCGCTCTGATTTTTTTTCGGATACAAAAAACTTTTTAGTGTCTATTGGCGTAGGCAATATGTGAACCGAATTGTTAAATTTCCTTGCGTATTCCTCCAGAAACCTGTTGGCAACTATAACCACTGAAGACATTTTTATAATTGCCCTGGTCTTAGATGGAAATTTCAAAAACCTGTAAAACCTGTTAACAGGGTTATAGTTCGGCAGAAAAATTGCATCGTCAAAATCAAAAATTATCGGCTTTCCCAACAAATGCATAATCCATTCAAAAACAGGCGGTCCGAACGGGCAGGCTTCACGGTGTATAAATACAACGTCATACCTGTGCGCCCTGATAATATCCAAAAAACGTATCAAGATAGCTTTTATAAAATAATCTGTCTTTTTGCAAAAATTGCCCTTTACGTAAAGTATTCCATAAAATTTGTCAAAAGCAAACGGGCTGATATCATAATCTATATTTTCCGCTTTTAAATACGGAAAATACTGCTCCACCCTGAATCTATTGCTCGGGCCTTTTGAGGAATATGGCACTATAAATAATACTTTCATTTTGTGAGCTCGCTGTATATCCTGCGATAACTATCTGCGCCCATTTCCAGCGACAGATACTTCCGGGCTACTGCGCGGCACCTGCCTGCAAGGGTTTTACCTTCCTGCAACAATTCAAATAATTCTTTAATCTTATCCATGTATTCATTTTTATTGAAGTCTTTGATTACCACCCCTACGCGATTATCCCTGACCAGCTCCTCTGTATCTCCGATTCCGGAATTTATAATAACAGGCTTTCCGCAGGCTAAAAATTCGCCAAGCTTAATAGGGGATGACCCAAATTTTTTATACGGATTTATAAAAAATATGCCTGCGTCTGCGCAATTCAGTAAAACCGGTATCTCCTCATATAAGGGATGGATAAAATAGGCCTTTTGGCTGTCTATACTGATTTTCTTTTTGTTTAACACCTCTATATCATCCTGCGTCAAAATCAAAAATTTTAAATTCTGATTTTTGCCGGATGCGCATTCAAAAAAATCCATCATTTCTTTTATTAAATAAAAAGTGCCCAGCTTGCCGGGATAGATAAACAGCATATCTGCCGTTATACCGTATTTTTTAAGCGCATCTTTCTTACGGATGTCGCTATAATCCCCGAATCTTTCCATATCAACGCAGCACGGTATAACAGATATGGAGATATTTTTGTCTTTAAAGTATCCTGTATCAGCGATACTGCTTCTGTGCTTTTCTGTCAGAACCACCACTGCATCGGTTTTACTGAACAGTTTTTTTTCTGCGGCCTTGACAAGGTTAAAAAACACCCCGGCTTCCTTCCACAGCCCGCCGCCTACGTATTCTTCTGCCAGGAGCCCCCTTGTGTCAAATATAAACTTAAACCCTAATATGCGCGGCAGAAATAAGGCTATAACTCCAGGCGTCACGCCCCTTACATGGATAATCCCGAACCTATGCCTGGCCGCTAGATATAAAGATACAAAAAAACCTGTTATTACGTCAAAAAAAGTGGATATTTTATCGGGATACTTGTGGTAAACAAGCCATTTCCAGGTAATCCCGTAATTTTTCAGCTCATCGCCTATACGTTTCAGCTCTCCAGGCGTATATTTCTCCAGGTCTTTCTTCTTTTCAAACGTCAGCAGGACAAATTTATACCCGTCTTTTGAAAGTATTTTAAGATAGGGCGTAACCTGTGATGGCAAAATACTTTCCAGCAGGCCGTTATAAGAAATGTAAAGGACCTTTTTATTCATGTAACGACCTGTATAAATCCCGCACTAATTTTATTGCTACGCCGCGAAACTGCGTAGCAAGCATTTTAAAAAGCCTTATTGGATTATTAAGATTATACTTGATGAAATAAAACAGGTTTATAGGCAGCACGGTTGATATCCTTGCTTTCATATACAGCCTTTCGAATCTTTTATGAGGCATGTCGGCATAATTAAAATTGAAGCCCTCAGGATCTCCTATGACGTCCCAGCTTGGAACCTGCATGCTTTTTTCCTTTAGCATCTTATAAACCGAAGTCCCGGGCAAAGGCATAAACAGATTAAGGCTTATTGTGTTAGGGCGGACTTTCCATAAAAATTTTAACGTTTTATTGAAGTCTTCTTCTGTCTCCCCGGGGTAACCCGTAATAATATTGCCCTGAAATCTTAAGCCTGAGCTTCTGGTAATCCTAGCTGCCTGTATATTTTTCTCAACCTTAACATTTTTTCCCATTAGATCCAGTATTCTCTGCGATCCGGATTCAAAGCCGTATTCAACCTGCACGCATCCGGAATCCTTCATCATATCCAGCAATTCCCTGTCAACAATATTAGTCCTTAACTGGGCAAACCATTTGATCTTTTTATTAAACTTGTTCTCCTTGAACAGCTCCATAAATTTTTGCGCGCGCGCCTTATCACTCAGAAACATATCCTCCGCAAAATAAAGGCCTTCTATGGCATACATATCTATAAGCGTTCTTATTTCCTGCATAACGCGCTGGGGTGAATGAAAACGGACTTTTCTGCCGTAAAATAAAGGCCCTGCGCAGAAATTGCACTGGTAAGGGCACCCCCTGGCAGTAAATATGGATGTAGAGCGCAGGTTAAGGTTTCTGCTTATATACCTGCTTGGCCTGGTATAAAACTTCATATCCAATAAATGCCTTGCAGGCAAAGGCAGAGAATCCATGTCCTGAAATAGCGGCCTGTCTGCGTTACTGAATATCTGCCCTTTATCTCTGTAGGTTAACCCCGATATCAGATCAAAAGGCATGCCGCTTGCCAGATCAAGCATTGTAAATTCGCCTTCGCCTCTTACAACCCCATCAATATAATCGCAATCCTTCAATGTTGATTCAGGCTCTGCTGTAACATGCGGCCCGCCTGTAATTACTATTCTTTTCGGGTTATGCGATTTTACTATTTTGGCAACATAAAAAACATCCGATATTGTAGGAGTCGTGCCGCCTATACCAACAATATCCGAATTGATGCTTTCTATGGCTGCCTCTGTCTCTCTGTCAGCCCTGTCAAAATCCATGCTGTTTTTTCTAAGCAAGGCGTCTCTGTCAATTATATTGACCTTATGGCCGTTTTTTTCCAGGACTGCCGCAATATAAGCAAGGCCCAAAGGCGGCCAGTACTGCTTATTTTCATCTATAAGGCTTCTTGACCTTGATAATAAAGGGTATATTAAAGATACATTCATTAAGGCGTTTTCTCTTTTCCTGTTTTAAAACTTAACCCTGCCCCTATTAATATAAAAATAAAGGGCAGGACCATTGACCTGTGCCTGAATAAAGTCCCTACGTTGCCTTCTATAAAAGCAAAAATCAGCATCATCACAAATATGTATGCAATTATTGCCCCGCCTTCTTTCATCTTATACTTCATAATAAAATACCATCCTGAAAACATGGCAGGCAGTAAAATATAATATAACAGCATTTCCGGCATAGCCATTATTTGAATCATGCTCGAGATCTCCCACGGAAAAGGAGCCAGCCATGCTATCAACAGCGCTATTGGTAAAAATACTCCCACATCCGCCGGATTTGTAAATTTCCAATTTTCAAGAAAAGCTGATCCGCCGTATGCCCTGTAACTGCGCATCTCAGATATCCAATCCAGCATCGAAAGGCTGCCAAAAGGCAGTATCTTTAGCAGGTACGCTTTCAGCACTGTAAAAAACATAAAAATTAGGAACAAAACCAGAATTATAAAAAATATGAATTCCGCCTTTCTGGTTTTCCACAGTGACAGTAAAAAAGACAGCGGAATTGAAATCGCGAAAAACGCAAAAAATAACAGCGATCTGAATTCCTTTACGGCAAAGCTAAACGCTATAAACAAGGCAATCAGGTAAAATCTGAACTGTATTTTTAACTGCAGCGCGCTCCATATTAAAACAACAATCAAAAATACGGAGATGGGTTCTTTAAGATTTTGCACAGACCAGAAAAATAAGGACGGCCAAAATGCCGTTAAAACAGAGGCATACCTTGCGGCCTTTTTGCTGAAAACCTGCTCTGTTATGAAAAACACAATTACAGCCGTAAGGGAACCTGCCAAACAGTTGATAAGTATCAAAGACATGGGATTCACGCCTGCAAAATAGTAAACTATGGCATTCCAGAAATCATAACTGCCCACTGTTCCGCTGGCATTAGAAATATCGCTTATTAAATAATTACTGATATAGTCAATATCGTGTATTCCTATTAACCACATCCGCAGTATTTTGTAACCATTCTCGGCATAGGGCTGGCCGTCGCCTAATAAACCGTTTCCGTTTAATAAAAAAACAAAATTATACAATAAAAAAGCTGCTATTATTCTGGTTAAAAATGCCATGATAAAAACGCCTGACAAAAAAATGTAATCTTTCAATTTTTCCTGTTTATGCATGGATAAAAATACGCCTATAAAAAATCCAAAAATTATAATAAAAACAGGGAAAATATAAGGCCACGGCAAACACATTAAAGCAGCCGATATCACGGCAATAATAAGGAAAACAAGATTTTTATTCATTTTTCTAGAAATATCTGTGTTTTATAAAATCTAAATAACAAGCCAAGTAATCAAATTTTTCACTACAATAAAGGCATGGCTGACCAATTTTTTTGAACCGCTTATTAATAATATCGTCCATTATTTGGCGCCTTTTTTCGGATTTCCACAGATCGTAAATTGAATTCTTTAATACATTTCCGTATGTCAATCTTGTGTTATAATCCAAACAGCAGATATAAACATCACCTTCTGTTGATATAAACATCTTGTCAAAAAAGGCCTCCCCAAGAATACCTGAAGGGCAGCTTATGCGCCTCTTTTCTTTTGCCTGGTTGTTCCAGCTGTAAAACCATATGATTTCGTCGATACAATCATAGGCCGATAGAAAATCCTTCCAATATTGAATAACCTGAGGGGAATCGTACGGCGCGTTAATTTTTTTATTTTTTCTTAAATTCATATATCTTTTCGGAGAAAGTATTTCTATGCATACCTGGCAGCTGCTGCCTGCTTTATTCCTTGCAGATATAAAATCGTGCAGATTTACCTTTACCTTGTTGAAATTAAGCCCGGGCTTACTGTGCCTGTATGTCTCTTCTGAGGCGCCGTCTATATTCAGGGTCAGCTTTGACAGGTTGTGCTTAATCAGGAATTCTGAAACATCCCTGTCTACATTCATCATATTGGTATAAAGCACAAGCTTTGCCAAAGGCAGCCTCTCGCGCGTATATTCAATAATATTTTTAAAATCCGGGTTTAGCAGCGCGTCCCCGTTTTCTCCGAAATTAATGCTGCCTGAAAATTCGTGGCCTGCCAACTCATCAACCACCTTCTTTACAACTCTCATTGGCATAAATCTTTCCTTACCTGATAAATCTTTTTTATACGGCACAGGGCAAAAAATGCAGTTAGCCTGGCATTCCCTGCTAAGCATGAAACCGATAAACTTAAACGGCAGATTCATCTTCCTGTTGTATATGCGCTTATTTGACAGCATTAATGCCGGCTCCCATGACTTGGCGATACTTTTAATAACATGGTATTTTTTACTGCCCTTCAGCTCGCATTCATAAAACTTCATAAATTGACTGATAATCCTGGCCGGGTTTAAAATGTTTACGCCTACTGCTGAAAAAATCAAAATCAAAGGCATAATCGGAACCTGGTACCTCACCTCTCCAAAAAATATCGTATGTATGCCCGCAACATAAAAAATAGGCAAAAGAACAGGAAGCAGGGTCTTCAGCTTGGCGCGCGATACAAACATCCCCACACCTGCCAGCGCCAGCAAAAACAGGCTTATAATCAAAAGCAGAATCTTTACTGCCAATACCCCAAACTCTTTTTTTGAAATTACTCCGGCAAAACTGTCCCTGGTCATATAAAATGCGCTTGAATAGCTGCCTATTAAAAACCTGCCCAGATGTTCCGCGCACAATCGCATATATATAAAAGGGTGTTGGCTTACATTTCTTAACCCCTCTTTAAAAAGCGCCTTATCCAAAAATATATGGGATTCGGCTTTATTTAGGTCTAAATCCTTTACCAGGCTTTTAACCGGTTCATATTCTGACAGATTATCCCATTCCAGAAAACGGGCAGGATGGGAATCTTTCCAAAAAGTGCTGCCTGTGCCTGTAGCCACAGGCACAACTGATTTAAATCTGAAGTGGTTACGCATTGTCCAGGGAAAGATAACCAAAACCGCAGCTATGGCGGCTATTAAACTATACAGGCCTATCTTTTTCTTATAACGGTAAGCCAGCGCCAAAAGAAGAGGAAAAATAACTACCAACAGCAGCATTTCCTGGCGGCACAAAACCAGCAGCCCGAGAAATATGCCGAACAAAATGTAAAAAATCAACGCATCTTTGCGCAAGGCAGTAACCAGAAAATAAAGCGCCGTTAAAACCAGAAAACCGGAGATTGTTTCGGTTAAAATAAGGCCGCTGTAAAAAATGAGCGCCGGGTGCAAAACCGATAACACCGATGCGCGCAATGCGATTTTATGATCTATTAACTGCTTCGTTATTACATATATCAAAATACAGCAGAAAGCGCCTATAATCGCCTGAAAAATCCTTATAATAAGATAGTTATGACCGAAGGAATAATAAAAAAAAGCCAACGTAAACGGGTACAGCGGCGGCCTGTGCGCAGTCAAAGACCCGTCCGGATGGGAAAAACCCTTTCCGTCGGCAATCTGGCTAGCCAGATTATCATAATCTATGGCATCGGTTGTTATGGGAACCTGGGGCAGATATATTACATACCCAAGGCGCAGTATCAACGCCGCTAAAAATATTAAAAATAAAAGATTTCTGGGTTTAATGTTTGACATATTTCCTTTTATTACTTGCAACAACCAGAATATTGGCTGATAAAATATCCCGTAAAAACGGAATTTTCAAGATCGCGGACTCAAAAGAAACCCGCAAAAAATTCAATCTGCTGATAAACCTGTTGCCGAAAGGAAGATAAAATTCGTCATTTTTGTAAAAAAAGTTTATTTTGCGAAACCCGATATCCCGGCACAATTTTCTTGCTTGAAAAGGCGTAATCTCGCCGATATGGCTTGCGGTCAAAAAAACAGTTTCCATAGATACTTTGTCATTAAAAAATATCTTCCTTAATGCCTCGTTAAGCTTCTGATTTATAACAAAAATTTTATTCGGCGTGTATGCTACAAATACCCCTGCCTGCTTTAATACATAACCAATTCCCTGCCTTATGCTTTTCTTCTGATTTTTGGTCAAATGCTCTAAAAAATCGGCTGATATAATTTTATCAAAAGAACCTTCCCTGAAAGGCAATGACGCGGCATCGGCGCATACAAAATACCTGCGCCCGTTTGAACTATCCGGAAATTGTTGATTTATTTTTTTTGCCACCTTAAGCGACTCCAGCGAATAATCAAGCCCTATACATAAACCGGTATGCTTTGCGCAGTTAAAAGTAAACGTCCCTATGCCGCACCCTAAGTCCAGAACGCGCTCTCCTTTTTTAAGGACTGCGGCAGCGAGAATCCTGTCTACCCTGTGCCTGGAACATTCTCCGTCAGATGCATAATAATCAGCTATTTGTTTTTCTATAGGTATACACAAAGCCACTTTATCATGAAATGTCTTGTTAAAAATATCAGCAGGTATAGTATCGCGCCTATCATACAGATCTTTCAACATCCAGGCTATATCCTTATTTGTCTGCATTTTTGTCCTTAAGACCTATCAGGCTTATAAAAAACGACGCCATCACTACCTGTATGCCAAACACCATCAATATAAAGCTGGATAGAAAAAGCTTGGCATCGGCATATTCATATGCCTTGCTAAAATTCAAGCCTATCCCTGCCGCAAACAACAGAAAACCCAGCAGGATTCCCTGCTCTAATTTACAATATCTGTAAAACCGCTTAAAAAACGCTGTCTTAAGCGTATAGCCCTCTGTAAAGGAATATTCGCTGGCAAAAAGCCATAAAATCAATATCTGAAATCCCAAAATTATCCCCAGGCCACCCAGGCTTATCAATTTAAAATTGTCGCTTAACCCAAAAATGGAAACGCCTAAAATAAAAAGCGCCAACCCAGGCAGCAAAAAAAGATAATTGGGACAGAATAAAAGTATAAACCTCAAGCTGCGCCACCCGTCAAGAAAAGTCCTTAGCTTGGATTCGCCCTGCCTGGCATCCAGGGTAATGGGTATTTCCGCGCGTTTTAAATTAAGTAAAGATGACTTTATGACCAGCTCCAGGCAAAATTCCATACCTCTGCTTAAGGGATTAATTTTTTTATAAGCCTCTTTTGTAAACGCCTTAAAACCGCAATATACATCGGAAAAACGCGCTTTAAACACAAAACCTATAAGCCATGTCAGCCCCGGGTTGCCTATATACTGATGCAGCCACGGCATAGCGCCTTTTGCTATATGCCCCTTAAACCGGCTGCCGCTTACAAATTCAAACCCGTTGCGCAGCTTTTCTACGAATTTTCCGATTTCCGAAAAATTATAGGTATCATCAGAATCGCCTATTATTATAAATTTGCCTTTTGCCTCTTCTATACCCTTCAGGTATGCGCTGCCATACCCTTTTATCGGCTGATTAACTATTCTGGCGCCTTCCTTCCTGGCCATCTCAATAGAATTATCGCTTGACCCATTATCAGCAACAATAACCTCTCCGCTGATCCCAAGCTTTTCCAGGGCCTGACTTGCCTTCCTGACGCATATGCCTACGGTTTTCTCTTCATTTAAACACGGCATCACCACCGATACTTCAATGTTATTTTGTTCCATTTTATTTTCCCCTCGCTTGCAGTATTATTGCCAGTTTTTCCCTGATGCGCTGTATAAATCTTCTCATCTCAAGCATCCTGTAAAATTTGCGGTGCATGCTCCTAAGCTGTGCGCGCGAAAGGCGCTCTGATAATATTATGGCTTTTTCAAAGTTTTCCCTGAAATCCATCTTAAGGCACGACCAGTCCATTTCGTCTGAAACCAGGCCTCTTTTTTTGGCATAATCCCAGATAGGCGTCCCCGGAAATGGTGTCAGCACATAGACATCGGCATAATGCAGCTTATTTTTCTTTATAAAATTATACGTATCCATCATCGCGCGTTTTGTCTCAGTAGGATGGCCTATTACAAAACTGCCCACAACGCGTATGCCGGCGTTATTACACAGCCTGACTGCCCGGCGGTTATTCTCTACGCTCACAGTCGCGCCCTTTAAATATTTCAACGACTCCGGATTGCCTGATTCCAAACCGCAAGTCACAAACTTTATTCCCATTTCTTTAAGTGCTGACACAATGTCCTCAGTAAGCAAGTTTGTCCTTATTGAAGCGCCAAATTCTACTTTTTTATCCAGCCCCTTTGATTTTATAAGCTCTTTGATTTTAAAAACTCTTTTTTTATCCGCAATAAACAAATCATCCATAAAAAATATCTCTTTAACAGGGTAATTTTTAACCAGTTCCTCTATTTCAGAAACAACATATTCTGCGGAAAAAAATCTGACGCGGTTAAAAAAGCGCGTAGAAGCGCAAAATACACAGTCATAAGGGCAGCCGCGCGAACTAAACACATAGGTTGTAGGCCCAATATCCATAAGATCCCTTGCAGGCATAGGCAGATCATCCAGATTATTAATCAAAGGCCTTGAGACAGTTTGAACCAAACGGCCTTTATCCCGGAATATAATACCTTTTACTCCTGATAATACATTAACAGGCAGATCGCGATTCTCAAAATAAAGCTTTACCAGGTCAAAAAATGTTTCCTCGCCTTCCCCGAGAACGCCAACATCTGCTTCTGACGGCAATAAGTGAGGCAGCGAAGAAATATGTATGCCGCCCATAATTACCTTACAGCCTTTTTCTTTTGCCAGACGCGCATGACTCATTGCCAAATTAAAATTCTGCGATATCGTTGATATTCCTACAATATCCGGCTTAAAAGAATCTATCTGGCTTTCAATATCCTCATCTATAATCCTGCACTCTATATTAAGCTGGCCTGCGTTTTTCCTTAAGAAGCTGACGATATAGCCCAACCCAAGCGACGGATATTTGCAGAGCTTCATCTGCTGCTGATAGTCAAATGTATTTATAAATAGAATTTTAATCGGCATCATAATGAATTACCCGGAGCATTCCAGATAAACTTTTTCCAGTTTCCCCACATTATTTTCCACGCTGAATAAATCAAGCGCGCGGCGGCCGGCTTCTTTTTTCATTTCATTATAATCCGCCGGCCTGTTAAAAATTTTCCTTACCGAATCCGCTATACCCCTGCTATCCCTGCATTTTACGTATACACCTGCCGGGCCCACCACCTCTCTTAACCCATCTATATCTGAAACTACGACTATCTTTTCCATGGCCATTGCCTCAGCCGCAACCACTCCGAATGCCTCATATATAGAAGGAAAAACAAACACATCCGACAATTGAAACAATTTAACTATATCTTCCCTCTCGCCCAGAAGAAAAACATTTTTAGTAAGCCCGTTTTTTGCAATTTCATCCGATAATCTTTGCCTGAGAGGCCCTGCGCCAACGATAAGCAGTTTAAACCGCGCATTTTCCTTGGTCAATATCTTCATGGCCTCAAGCAGGTATATCTGGCCTTTTTGATTGTGAAGCCTGCCGATATTCAATAAAACAAAATCTTCTTTTTCAAGGCCCATGGCCTTACGTTCAGCCTGAATATCCAAAGAAGGATTTATTTTCAGTTCTTTAAAATCAATACTGTTATATAAGACATCTATATCTTTAAGCCCCATGTGTTTTTGATAGTCATCTTTTACCGATTGAGATACGGCTATAAACCGCCTGTTAAACATCCTGCCGGTATACTTATCTATCAGTTTGCGCGCCTTAAAAGAAAACCTGCCGTTGTCTTCGTATGTATAATCGGGATTATGCAAAGTAGTGATTATCGTCTTAACGCCTGATAAACACCCCGCAATCCTGCCGTAAACATTCGCATAAAATAGATGCGTGTGGACGATATCAATTTTGTTTTCCTTTATAATTTCAGCCAGCCTGAAAACGCCTTTTCGCCAATCGTATGGGCTTTTCATATGTAAATTGTATACAGGTATTTTCAGCTGTTCCAAGCGGGATGCAATCGGGCCGTCCTCAAAAAGACAGCATACCATCGACTCAAATCTTTTATGCTTATCCATCGCGCTCAAAACCGTATAAAGCGCTTTTTCAGTGCCGCCTAATTTCAGGGTTTCAATCAAATGTAATATTCTAACGCTTGGTGGCATATAATATTATGATGTTTCCAAATTTTAAAGGCACAGTAAATTTAGCCAAAAAACCGCTAAGGCCATCCAATAAATGAAGTATGAATTGGTTAGATAAATTAACACCCCATAAAGATGGCACATATCTGATATCCAAAGAACCCCTGGTGGAAATATTT
>PEUD01000148.1 GCA_002780805.1 Candidatus Omnitrophica bacterium CG02_land_8_20_14_3_00__42_8
CTTGGCATGCATGCATTGTATCTCTGTAAAATTCGAGTGTCAAGATATTAAATGAACCTGTCCCCTTTTCTTTCCCTTACCTATTTTCTGACATGGATTCAATCACGGAAAAGGTCCTATCTATAATATCCTCAAGCTCATTTATATTAATGCATAGCGGCAGGAATAAATATATTACATTACCTAACGGCCTTAAAATAATGTTTTTTTCAAGGCCCATTTTATAGGCCTCCAGGCCAATCCTCTCCTTAAACCCAAAACCTTGTTTAGTCTTTTTATCCTTTACTAGTTCCAGCGCTCCAATCAAGCCGATGCCTCGGACATCTCCTACTATAGATAGGCCCTTAAATCTTTCCAGGGCATCCTGAAATACGGGAATAATATTTTTTATCCTATCCAGAGTCTTTTCCTTTTCAAAAATCTCTAAACTTGCTAATGCCGCGGAACAAGAAATAGGATTCGCGGTATATGTATGGCCATGATAAAAAGTCTTTTTTTTCTCATAATCATCATAAAATGCCTGATAAATCTTTTCTGTAGTTAAAGTCAAAGCCAAAGGCAGATATCCGCCTGTAATCCCTTTGGATAAACAAATAAAATCCGGCTGAATGCCGGGCAAGTGCTGGCAGGCGAACATCTTTCCTGTGCGGCCAAAACCAGTAGCTACTTCATCTATGATTAAATGCACGTTGTATCTTTTGGCTAACTCTGCAACCTTTGATAAATATTCCTTGGGATAAACAATCATGCCGCCTGCAGCCAAAACCAAAGGCTCAATGATTATCGCAGAGCAAATCTTAGACTTCTCTTTCAATAATTTTTCAAGCGGCCTTATGCAATCAATCTTGCAGGCAGGCTTATTTTTACCCGCCGGGCAGCGATAGCAATATGGAGAAGGCACCTTAAAAGAAGAAAAAAACATCGGAGAAAATACTTCATTAAAAATACTCTTCCCGCTGACGCTCATTGTCCCGATAGTATCCCCATGGTAACCATAATCTAACGAAATAAACCTGGATCTTCCGGCCTTAGCTGTATTCTTCCAGTACTGGAAAGACATCTTCATCGCCGTTTCTACAGAGGTAGAGCCGTTATCTGAAAAAAAGACCTTGGTTAAATTCTTCGGCGCAATAGAAAGAATTTTTTCGGCAAGAAGGATGGCGCTCTTATGGGTAAAGCCTGCAAATAGGACATGCTCAAGAGAATCAAGCTGTTTTTTAACGGCCCTTTTAATCTTTGGATGATTGTGTCCGTGGACATTGCACCACCAGCTTGAGATCGTATCATAATAGAATTTCCCCTGGTAATCATAGAGCTTCGCGCCCCTTGCCTTTTCTATCAATAACGGAGGCAGATCTTTAGTATCCTTCATCTGTGTATAAGGATGCCAGATAAACTCTAAATCTTTCCTGATCCATTTATTTATAGGATAGCTCTGCATATCCTCTCTCCTATAGGGATAAACTCCTTGTATAGTTTATCAAATCTATTTCTCCAGGCTAAAACTCCAAAAATCTTTTCTTTGCTTAATGCCTTTACAATAAGAGGGTTGTCTTTAAGCACAATTTTATTCCCGTTCTTTAGATTATTAAATACTATGCCTAATATTTTTATATTTCTTCTTCTTAAAGCCTCTATGGCCAGAAGCGTATGATTAATCGCGCCTAATTTATTCTGCGCCACAATTAACACGGCTAAATCGAGCTTCTTAGCTATATCTATCACTAATTTTTTTTTATTAAAAGGGACTAAAACTCCTCCAATGCCTTCTACGATAACAAAATCAAAGTCCCGGGATAAGCACTTGAAACTCTTTATAATTTTATCCGGATTGATCCTCTTGTGTTCAATTGAGCATGCCAGATGCGGAGAGGCGGCTGTTTTAAAGACATAGGGTGAAATGCAATCCAGATAATCTTTTATATCATTTTTATCACAGCCCATAATCTTAAGGTGCGACCCGGCATCCGTAGATATAAATTCAGGACAGCCTGTCTCGACCCACTTCTGCGTGATGACATTATGCCCTTTTTCCAGCATATACCTTGCGAGAAGCCCTGTGAGCACTGTCTTGCCTGTTCCTGTGTCTGTGCCTGTAACAAATATCCCTTTCATCCCGCTCTTCTTCCAATTGTCTATCCCGCTCTTAGGAAGGGCGGGGCTCACCCCGCTCTTCCCTGGCAAAAGAAAGCCTGATAGGTTGCCCTTATTTTATGGAATTTATTTAAATAAACCTGCTCTATTTCTTTAAGGTTCCTGCGATTAAATGATTTATTTCCCAAACTGCACCCTCTTATACCCGTATATTTTATTTTATTCAGAAGGCCCATGAGGCTGGGAAAAGATTCTTCGTATTTTATTTCTTCTATCCTTACATCTTTAAAATTATCATAAAGGATCTTTTCTATTTTCTCCTGAAAGGTAAAACCAGCTGCCGCAATAGAGTTGTGCCTCAAAACGCATTTTAAAGAAAAGTCAAGTTCCCAGAATGTGAGCGGGCCGAATACGGAAAATAAGATAACGCCGTCTTCTTTAAGCAAATTTCTGTATTTTAGCAGGGCCTTCTCCAGATCCTCAAACCACTGGAAACACGCATTGGAAGTTATTAAATCAAATTCTTCATCCAGATTCATGGTTTCCGCGTCCAGCACCATTAATTCGACATCTCTATCCCGCAGTTTATCGCCTGCAACCTCAATCATTTTATCGGATATGTCCACAGCCTTGATATTTGCGTCCTTGAATTTATTCTTGAGTAAAAGCGTATAATTACCTGTGCCGCAGCCTGCTTCAAGGATTCTGTTAAAATGGCCTTTTTTTATCCTGTTTAAGAGCTCAAGGCCTGCCTTGCGCTGCACATCGGCATATTGATCATAGACGTGAGCATACCTGGAGAAATTCCTAGTTATGGTTTTTTTATCCATTGATCCTCTCTTTAAAATCGGGATTTAAAAACAAAAGGTGCCCTGTCCCGTTCATGCATATAAACTCTGCATGCG
Source organism: Candidatus Omnitrophica bacterium CG02_land_8_20_14_3_00__42_8 (assembly GCA_002780805.1). GTDB lineage: Bacteria > Omnitrophota > Gorgyraeia > Gorgyraeales > Gorgyraeaceae > UBA10183. The sequence goes on from PEUD01000148.1 coordinate 3,000, forward strand.
CTAAGGAAGATTTTATTTCCAGGGCTTCTTCAAGCGGCGCTATCCTGTCCTCCGCACCATGAAAAATTCTTATCTTCCTTACTCCGGATAAAGATTCATGGTTCATCTCGGCATTTGAAAGATATTCTAATCCTTCTATGAGACATTCAACGCTCATGTCATCTAAGTATTGCTTTAATAGATTCTCTTTAAACCAGTCAAGGCATGGATTATCCCCGGGAGAAAAACAATCAAGATAAAACTTATAAAGAAAAGCCCTTTTATTCTTCTTAACCTTAAACCCTATATCTTCCAGAAACTTTTTATCGTATCTCTTCCGTATGCTTGATAAAATGAGTTCGTCTATTTTCCCGGGATTATCCGAAGCAAACCCTGAAGCTATAAACCCTCCCTGTGACCAGCCAAAGAGCGAAACATGATCTATAGAGCTTGCTTTTAAAAATTCTGATAATCTATTTTTAAAATCAAACGGATTAAGATCGATAGGCAGTAAATAATTATAATTTAAGTCCAGGGTATTAAAAATCCGGTAATCCGTTGCCCAGCCCGGCACTAAAATCATGATATCTTTAAAACCCCTTTTGACTATTTTAAATTTTGATTCCACGGATATCATCAATGAGTTTATCCAGTATCTCTTTTGTATGATAAAAAGTCAGAGAAATCCTTAAACGCGCTTCGCCTTGCGGAACCGTGGGCGGCCTTATTGGTAAAATCCAGTATCCCTTATCCTGCAGCCTCTTTGCAAATTCCACAGTTTTAAGGTTATCGCCTATAATCACCGGGATTATCTGGGAATCCCCTCTTATATCAAAGCCGTTTCTTTTCAACGCATTGCGGAAATACTGCGCGGATTCCAGAAGCCTAATTCTACGCCAGGGCTCTTCTTCCACTAATCTGATACTCTTCAGATTGGACGCGATTATTCCGGGCGGCAAGGCTGTTGAATATATAAAACTTCTACAGGTATTTATCAGGTATGCGGCTACTTTCCCTGAAGCAGCTAAATAAGCGCCAAAACTTCCCAATGCCTTGCTGAAAGTGCCCATAATAAAATCCACCTGTTCCGCAAGCCCATATTCCTCAACCATACCGCTGCCATTCCTGCCAAATATACCTGTGGCGTGCGCTTCATCAACCATGATCTCGCAGTTATATTTTTCCTTTAAGCTGACAAGGCCTTTTAACAGGCATTTATCGCCATCCATACTAAAGATTGTCTCTGTGATAATCAGGGATTTTTTGAATTTTGCCCGCTCCTTTTTAAGCAAAGAATCCAGATGGGCTGTGTCATTGTGCTGAAAACGGAAAAATCTTGCGCCGGATAACAATATGCCATCTATAATGCTGGCGTGATTCAGACGGTCAGAAAATATGCAGTCGTCTTTTGAAAAAAGAGAACTGATAATACCCACGTTCCCCTGATAGCCGGAATTAAAAATCAGGGCTGCTTCTTTCTTTTTAAATTGCGCTATTTTCTCCTCCAGTTGATGGTGCAGGCTAAGATCTCCGCTTAGAAGACGCGAAGAGCAGCTGGAAGCGCCGAACTCATCAATCGCATCCTTACCTGCCCGGATAAGCCCTGGATGAGCGGACAATCCCAGATAATCGTTAGAAGAAAAATCAATATATTCTTTATCTTCCACTCTTATCTTACCTCCGGACCTGGCAAGGATGGGCCTTAAAGTCCTTAATAACTCTGCATCCAGCCTTTGTCTTAAAAATTCATCTATTTCTGCCATAACATCTTGACCTCTCTGGCCAGGTTCCAATCTTCTTCAACCTCTCTTCCTTTGATGGTTAAATACCCTCCTATAAGCATACCATTGGCTCCTGACATAAAAGCAAGGGCCTGGAAGTCTTTCAAGACAGATTCCCTGCCTGCTGCTATTTTTATGGTCTTGTCCTTCAGGATAATCCTGAATATTGCGATTGTCTTTATTGCCTCGCTAGAGGAGAGCACAGGCCTGTTTTCAAAAAAAGTGCCTTTTATGGGAACCAGCATGTTTATGGGTACAGAATCCACATCTAATTCTTTTAATGTAAGCGCCATCTGGATCCTGTCATCCATAGTCTCCCCCAGGCCGATTATCCCGCCGCTGCAGACCTCCAGTCCTGCCATTTTGGCAGCCTTAATAGTTTTTATCCTGTCTTCAAATGTGTGCGTGGTCACAATGTTAGAAAAATAATCCCGGGATGTCTCTAAATTATGATGATACCGGGTTAATCCTGCCTTTTTTAATAAAGTCAGGCCAACACTATCCATACTGCCCAAAGAGGCGCACATCTTAATGCCGATTTTACTGGTTATTTCCCATATAGCATCAGTAATAATGTTTAATTCATCCCTCGCGAGTTTGCCGCCGCTGGTAACAATATCAAATCTCTCTGCGCCTATATCTTTAGCGCGTCTGGCAGACGCTATCATCTCGTCCTTTGTTTTTAAGGGGTAGGCGTTTATTCCTGTGGAATGCCTGGAAGATTGAGCGCAGAATTTACAGTCCTGGCTGCAATGCCCGGATTTTGCATTCATTATACTGCATAATTCCAGCCTATTGCCTGTGTTTTCTTTTCTTATTTTATCGGCAAGGGATATGAGTTCTATTAACGGCTGATCCAAAAGAGAATATAGTTTTGTCTTTTCCATCTTAGCGCTTTTCATTTTCTATTTGTAAACTATTTTAATATATTTAGTTTACAATTGCAATGATAATCATTATATATAGAGGTATTAAGCGCTCCCAATCTTTTAAAACGGGTTGGTATCCTTTGGCCGCCAGCATTGCCTTGATCTCTTCCACATTTCTTGTATCTGAAATTTCAAATTGAGGCACATTAAATCCCTCATGAGATTCTATGGTATGGCCTCCTACTTTGGTAGAGGAGCCTGCTGACATGCGGGTAATGCCGAGCGGCAGAAGGCCTTCTCTAAGTTTAGAACTTTCCCGTGTTGATATGGTAATTCCGAGCCGCGGTAGAAAAATTCTCAAAGCAATAATTATCTGCGCTATATTTCTATTACTGATAACGCATGGTATTTTAAAATCTCCAACATGAGGCCTGAGCCTTGGTACTGACGCCCCTATTTCTACGTCATAAAATTTATCCTGAAGATATTTCGCGTGAAGCCCCATAAAGAAAATCTCTCTTCGCCAATCATTCAGCCCCAATAAAACTCCTATATTCACATTCCTGATGCCGTTCTTTGCGGCTCTTTCCGGGGCATCAAGCCTGAACATATAATCTTTTTTAGGCCCTTGCTTGTGCACCCTGTCGTAAATTATTTCATCATACGTTTCCTGATACAAGGCCAATCCGTCTACGCCTTCGGCCGCTATCTGGGCATATTCGTTTTCTGTGAGGCCGTATACCTCTATGGATATTGAGCTGAAATATCTTTTTAATATTTTGACGCAGTCTTTGATGTAGCGCAGCGGACTTTCTTTTTGAGACTCTCCTGTAAGAATTAAAATATGCCTGAGCCCTGTTGATGAAATAAATTCAGCTTCCTTTTCCACTTCTTTCAGGTTTAGTCTTTTTCTGGCGATATCATTTCTGGAGTTGAACCCGCAATAGGCGCATTGATTCTCGCAATAATTGGACAAATACATCGGCGTGAATAGTTGGATGGTCCTGCCGAAATGCCTTAATGTTAAGTCATGCGCCCTCTGGGCCATATCCTCCAGATAATTTTCTGCAGCAGGAGAAAGGAGCGCTAAAAACTGGAATTCACTTTGCCTCTCCGCCTCGATCGCTGTCTTGACATCCAGAGGCGAAATATTACAAAAAAGTTTTTCGAGAGGCAGGTTTTTATATTTTAGGTAAATGTCATAATAACTCATCTTAAGAATCCGGTAAGGGGCGAAGACGGAGCCGCGCAAATTCTAGTGGAAGAAAGGCCTGCGAGATATGCGGCCCTCCCTGCGATAACCGCCTCCTTAAACGCCTTTGCCATATTGGCTGGATCATTGGCTATGGCAATGGCGGTATTAACAAGCACTCCAGCGCATCCCATCTCCATGCATTCGCAGGCATCAGAAGGCCTGC
>PEUD01000071.1 GCA_002780805.1 Candidatus Omnitrophica bacterium CG02_land_8_20_14_3_00__42_8
CAGGTAAATTGGGCAACTACAATATATTGTGTATTATAATTCAGCAGAGAAGATTACGACACAGTCTGAATGTAAATTTTGGGATAAAGCTTGACACCGGCGGTTGTTTTGTATAGAATTAAGCAAAACAAATAAATAGCGAAGGATAAGTGTCCCTCGTCCGCCAAAGTTCTGTGGCGGACTCGGGATCAATTTTTACTTCGCAAAAATTGAGAGGTGAAAACGAATGTCGAGAATAGAAATAGCTCCCGGAGAATCCTTAGAGAAAGCCTTGAGGCGCTTTAAGAAGAAAATAGAACGAGACGGTTTGTTAAAGTTATTAAAAGCCCGTAAGCATTATGAAAAACCAAGCGAAAAAAGAAGAAGAAAACAGCGTTCGCCCAAGTCAACCAACAGGTATTGATTTTAAATATTAAATGCAAGGGACAGGCATGCCTGTCCCTTGCTATATGTCCAAGATGATAAAAAAAATAATTTTAATATCTCTCTTGGCATTTTTTGTTTTAGGCTCTTTTATTTGCGCGCCTTTAAATGCCCAGAGCAGTATAACTCTGGATAATGGCCTTAAGGCCATTGTAAGAGAAGACCACAGAAATCCTATAGTAGTCTTTTCTGTTTTTGTGGATTCCGGTTCCGCGTCTGAAGGCGGGTATAGCGGAACAGGCATCAGTCATCTTATAGAACACATGCTTTTTAAAGGGACTAAAAAATATCCCATTGGTTCTATAGAAGATATATTAAATAAATATGGAGGCAATATAGAGGGATTCACATCGTATGATTATACGGGTTACAGCATAACCATACTTAAAGATAATCTAGGCGCGGCCATTGATATATTAAAAGAAATGCTCACAAAGCCTTTATTTGACCGGGGAGAACTAAAAAAAGAAATGGCTGTCATCGAGAGAGAAATGGATATGAATAAAGATGACCCGGCCAGAAGGATTTCCAGGATGATTTTTGAAACAGCCTTTTTAGAACACCCTTACCGCCTGCCTGCCATTGGATATAAGGAAAACTTTGAAAGGCTCAGGAGAGAGGATGTGGTAAAATTTTTCAAAACTGCCTATGCCCCTGAGAAAATGACCATAGCGGCCGTGGGAGATTTGGACGAACAGGATACGCTTGATAAAATAAGCGCTTCTTTCGGAAATATCCCGCGCGGCGCTAACGCGGTAGTTGTCAGGCCGAAAGAGCCTTTACAGGCGATGAAAAGACTGGCGGAGCAGAAAGCCGGCATAGACGGCGCTTACATGAATATCGGTTTTCACTCCACTGATTTGCTCAGCCCGGATCTTTACGCGATGGACCTTTTGTCTTTTATTTTAGGGCAGGGGGAAAGTTCTATATTAAATGAAGACATGAGAATGAAAAATCAAACAGTGCTTTCTATTTCCGCGTATAATTATACGCCTAAAGACCCGGGCCTTTTTATTATTTCAAGCGTATTAAAAGAAGAAAACGTAAGTAAGGCGATAGAAGGCATACTTGGCCATATAGAAGGATTAAAACAAAATGGCGTCAGCGAAGAGGATTTTTTAAAAGCAAAAAATAACTTTATAGCCGATTATGTATACCAGAAAGAAACGATAGAGGCCCAGGCTAATGATATAGCGCAAAGCCAGGTCCTGACCGGCGGGCCTGATTTTTTCAAACAGTACGTAGAAAATATAAAGTCGGTAAAAATAGAGGACTTGAAACGGGTGGCCTCAAAATATTTTAATACTCAAAATATGACCGTGACTGTCCTCAGCAAGTCCGGAAGCGCTTTAAAAACAGAGGGCGAGCCGGGCCAAGCGGAGAAAAAGGCGGGAGATATCCGGAAGATTTCACTTTCCAATAATATACCCGTGGTTTTATATGAAAACCACGGCTTGCCGATAATAGCTGTATCTGTGTTATTCAAAGGCGGGGTCAGGGTAGAAAGCGAGGGTAACAACGGCATGTCAATGCTTGCGAGCCGGATGCTTCTGGATGGCGCGGGCCCCATGTCAAGAAGCGGCATGGCCAGATTTTATGAATCAAACGCCATAGCTTTAAATACATTTTCAGGAAACAATAGCCTTGGAATCAACATGACATGCCTCAAGGAACGCGTTGAAGACGCGTTGAAGCTTATTTCTGATATTTGCGCGAGCCCTTCTTTCCCGAACGATGAATTGAAGAGAGAAAAGGATGAAATCTCGCAAGCCATAGACATGCAGGATAACGACATTGTTGATCACGGACATAGGTTATTAAAAGAGCTGTTGTTTAAAACCCATCCGTATAGATTCCAGGCAATAGGCACTCATGAAAGCGTGAACAAAATAAATAGAGATGCAGTAAAAAATTTTTACAAAAATATCGCATCGGCGGATAATGCTGTGATAGGCGTATCCGGAGATTTTGACAGCGGGAACATGGAAGCCCTCGTTGAAAAATATTTCTCTAACATAAATGCAGGGGCCGGTTTCAAACCGCCCCCCGCAAAAGAACCCAGCCTTGACAAAAATATAGAAAAAGAGGCCCCTGTAAACAAAGATCAGTCGCTCATACTCATAGGATTCCGGGGAATAGATATTTATGATAAAGATAGGTATGCCGTTGAAATACTGACAAATATATTGTCAAGCCCTTCGGGCGTATTGTTCAATGGCATACGGGAAGAAAAAGGGCTGACTTACGCGGTGGGCGCTTTTAATGTGCTGGGTATTGACCCGGGATATATTGCCATATATGCGCTGACTTCAAGAGAAAATATAGAAAAGGTGAAGAGCGGCCTCTTCCGGGAATTGGATTTACTCGCGAGAAACGGCGCGAAGAAAGAAGGGATAGAGAGGTCAAAGAATTATTTAAAAGCGATGCGCAGGGTGGAGGCGCAGACAAATTCCGGTTTTATTTTCAGCGCGGCAATGGACGAACTTTACGGGCTCGGGTACGATAATTATAAGAATTTTGATAAAAATATAGACTCTGTTACGATAGAAGATGTCAAGCGGGCGGCGAAGAGGATCCTGACGCTTGATAAATGCGCGGTGGTAATACTAAAGGGAAAATAAAGGCAGGGGGCGGTTTGAAACCGCCCCCTGCATAATGAATATGATACGAAGACCTGTGTTCGCCGGACAATTTTATCCTCAAACCGAAGCAAGCCTTAGAAAAATGCTATCGGGATTAATAGAGCCTGTTTCTGAGAAACAGGATGCAATAGGCGTAATAATGCCGCACGCCGGCTACGTGTATTCCGGTTACGTGGCAGGCGCCACGATATCAAAGGTAGGGCTTAAAAAAACAGTAATCATTCTAGGCACAAATCACACAGGCCGGGGGGAAAAATTCAGCATTATGACCGGCGGGAGCTGGATGACTCCCCTGGGAGAGGTAAAAATAGACAGCGAGATCGCGGAATCTATTTTAAAAGAAAGCCCTCTTTTAAAAGATGACATCCTTGCGCATATGTACGAACATTCCATAGAAGTGGAACTGCCTTTCCTGCAGTATCTGGAAAAGGACATAAGGATAGTGCCGATAGTCATATCTGAGGGAAAATTGTCAGAATATCAAAAATTGGGGGAAGAGATAGCGGATGGTTTTAAAAAAATAGGCAGGTCCGGCCTTTTTATGGCGAGCACCGACATGACTCATTATGAATCAAAAGAGTCTGCGCAGGAAAAGGACAGGCTGGCCATAGATGCCATCTCGGACATGAACGAAGAAAAATTATTCAATGTAGTTAAAGAGAATGGCCTGTCTATGTGCGGGTTTCCCGCTGTCTGCGTGCTCATAAGGGCGTGTAAAAAATTAGGCGCAAAAAAAGCAGGGCTCGTAAAATACCAGACAAGCGGAGACATATCAGGCGACTATAGCTCCGTGGTAGGTTATGCAGGGATGGTCTTATGGTAAAGAACAAATTATCATTAATATTAAGGGTTGCTATAAGCTTCGGGCTTCTCCTGCTTCTGATCTGGATAATGAGGAAAGATGCCGGAGAGGTTATTGGAATCCTAAAAAGTTCCAATAGGTTTTTTATCGTGCTGTCCTTAGCCATTAATATCCCTATTTCGATAGGAATGGCTTACAGGTTGAAGATGCTGCTATCCGGGAAAAAAATATCGCTTTCAATAAAAGACGCTGTATATCTCACGTTTATAGGGTATTTCTATAATAATTTTCTGCCGACAGCGATCGGTGGGGATATAGCAAAAGCGCATTACGCGTCCAAGAGGACAAACAATACAGCCGCTTCTTATGCCGCGGTATTCATGGACAGGATTTCAGGGCTGGCAGCTACTCTAATAATAGCTCTCATAGGCCTTGTTTTTATAGGCAGGGGTATGGATAATAAATTTATTGTCTGGAGCGTCCCTTGTTTATGTTTTTTGGCAATACTCATGATCATGCTCTTATTTAAAAAAAATAATAAAACAGGGGATAATTTTTCCGAAAAAAAGGGGTTATTTAACGCCATAAAGACAAAGGCTTCAAAATTATACGCCGCTGTAAATCTCTACAGAAACAACCCGGTTCTTTTGATAAAGGCCGTGATGGTGTCCCTGGCATTGCAATCTTTGGCTATATTCACCGTTTACCTGTTCATATTGTCCACGGGAGGGGACATCCTTTTATTAAGATTGTTTTTTATAGTTCCGCTTGTGTGGACCATAAGCATGCTGCCTTCTTTAAACGGATTAGGAGTGAGAGAAGGGGCGTTTGTATATTTTTTGAAAAGTTACATCGGGGCGGAAAAGGCGCTCGCGATTTCTGTTCTATGCCTGGGTTTAATCATGCTTTACAGCGTAATCGGAGGGGTATTCCAATTAGTGTACCCCGTGAAAATTAAAACAGAGGAGAAGGAGGGCCTATGATTGACAAAGAATTGTTAGCGATACTCGCCTGCCCCGCGTGCAAGGCAGACGTTGAATTAAAAAATGATAAAATTTGCTGCGTAAAATGCGGCAAAAAATATCCTATCAGAGATGGCATACCTGTGATGCTCATCGAAGAAGCGGAGTAAACAAGTTAGCTGATGTTGTCCGAGGTTGTCAGAAGTTATCTGAAGTTGCAAAAGCAACCTCAGATAACTTTATATAACATCAGATAACTTCAGATAACATTCAGGAGGGCATGATGATAAAGATTCTAGTAATCCATGGGCCTAATCTAAATCTACTCGGTAAAAGAGAGCCTGAGATTTATGGCAAGGCCACCATCGAAGGCATTAATAAAAAATTAAATGCAATCGCGAAAAAGAAAAAAATAACCCTTGAGATTTTTCAATCAAACCACGAGGGTGAGATAGTGGATAAAATAGGCGGAGCAAGAGATAAATACAGCGCTCTTCTTATAAACCCGGCCGCGTATACGCATACGAGCGTTGCCATAAGGGATGCCATATCTGCTGTTAATATACCTGCCGTAGAGGTGCATCTCTCTAATATCTATGCGAGAGAGGATTTTAGGCGCAATTCATTAATAGCCTCTGTAGTGAAGGGCCAGATATCCGGATTCGGCATTGACAGCTACCTATATGGCCTTGACGCCGCCATTAATCTGGCAAAAAATAACGGACATGAGCTATGCTGAAAGACAGAAGAAGCTTATAGGAAGCATTAGAGCGGAATCCGCAGATGCTTTTCTGGTCAGAAAAAAGGAGAACATAGCGTATCTTACCGGCGCCAGGGGCGAAGATGCTGTTCTTTTCGTCTCGGCCGGGAAAAATGTCTTGATAACGGATTCAAGATATGAAGAGGAGTATAAAAAAAATGCGCGGAAGTGTTCTGTCAAAATCGCCGGGAACAAGGATCTGCGGGAAATTATATCGGAAACCTGCGCTGAAACCGGTTCGAAACTCATAGGATTTGAGGCTGATAATTTTACCTACCAGGCATACTTAAACTTAAAAAAGCGCCTTGGCAATAGAAAATTAATTCCCTTGATGCAGGTTGTGGAGGGCCTGAGAATATTAAAAGATAATACGGAGATCCGGTATATAAGGCAGGCTTGCGAATACGGGGCAAAGCTGATGAATTATGCGATTAAGATTACAAAGCCAGGTATCAGCGAAAATACCATAAAGCGCATGATAGAAGCGCATGCCTTAAAGAATAATATCGATCTTGCGGGTTTTGATATAATAGTAGCTTCAGGCGCCAACGCCTCAATGCCGCATGCGGCTGCGTCAGATAAGGTTATAAAAAGACAAGAGATGGTTACGATAGACTTGGGGGCTATGTATTTTAGCTATAATTCCGACTTGACAAGGACGGTTTTCTTGGGTAAAATTAGTCACAAATATTTGCATGCATATAACATAGTCCTGTCTAGCCAGACCATAGCCATTGAAAATTTAAAACCGGGAGTTTATGCAAAAGATATAGACGCTGTTTCCCGCCGGTATATATCGGATAGAGGGATGGGAAGCTTTTTTATTCACAGCCTGGGCCACGGCATAGGCCGGGAAACCCACGAATCCCCGGCTATTTCCCAGAACAGCAAAATAAAGTTGGAAGAGGGCATGGTTGTTACCATTGAGCCCGGGATTTATATTCCGGGCTGGGGCGGGATAAGGATAGAAGATACGGTGCTTATTACAGAAAACGGCTGTGAGGTGTTGACAAAAGGAGCGGCGAGGAGTGAAATATGCAGGTAGGGATTAACAACATAAAGAATGGGCTGAGCATAGAGCTGGAAGGGGTTGTTTATTACGTGGTGAGTTATGAAAATGTAAAGCCGGGCAAAGGCAGCGCATTTGTCCGCACAAAATTAAGAAATATAAAGACAGGCGCGATACTGGAGCGCACTTTCAGAAACGAGAAGATAGAAACAGCTGAGATAGACAAAAGGACATATCAATATATGTATACGTCCGGAGACATGTATGAATTCATGGACCACGATACATATGATCATATATCTCTTCATCGCAATCAGGTAGGAGAAGTAATAAATTATCTTAAAGAAAACATGGAAGCGACAGCCCTTATCTATAAAGA
>PEUD01000120.1 GCA_002780805.1 Candidatus Omnitrophica bacterium CG02_land_8_20_14_3_00__42_8
TAGAGCAGACTGGGTGCACAGGTTTAATGATTAGTGAGATCGAAGGCCATGGAAAGCAAAAGGGGGTAATCCAGCAATGGCGCGGGGAAAAGTACAGGGTGGCGCTTCTGCCAAAGGTAAAGATAGAAATTATTACAAAGGACCAGGATTTAGAGAAGATTATCAAAGCGATAATTGACAGCGCGAGGACAGGAGAGATAGGGGATGGAAAGATCTTTATTTCTCCTGTAGAAAATGCTGTGAGGATACGTACTGGAGAAAAAGGAGAACAGGCTATCTAGGTTCATTCACTTCGTCCTTCGCTTCGCTCAGGATCGTCCTGATCCTGAGGAGCAGAGCGACGGAGGATGAAGTGAGCTTCGCGTTAACTTGAAAGGATGATGCAGGATGAAACTTATCATAGCAATAATTCAACCGAGTAAATTTTTAGAAGTAAAGGAAGAGCTTTACAAGGCAGAAGTAAATCTCATTACGGTGAGCGAGGTTTTGGGCCATGGCAGGCAAAAGGGATTCAGCGAAGTCTATCGCGGCACAAAAGAGATGGGGAATCTCTTAAAAAAGATTCGCCTAGAGATAGCTGTAAATGACAACTTCGTAGAACCTACTATTAAAGCTATTACTAAAGGCGCGAAAACCGGCGAGACAGGAGACGGCAAGATCTTTATCCTGGATTTGAAAGAATGCATCAGGATCAGGACAGAAGAGCGCGGCTCAGTAGCAATAGGGTAAAAAGAGGCCTGCCCCGTTCCAAATCTGCATGTATCTCTTAAAGCTACCTTTTAGATTTGGAACGGGGTTACCAAAATAGTCGGATTTTTACTTATAGTAAATAAGAGAAAGAAGCATAAATTTTAGGCACAATGTAGTGCAAAGTAAGATACATAGAAGAACATAGGCGTTCTTAAATTGTTTAAGAACGCCTTTTTATTTGTAGGGGACGGTCAGTGACCGTCCCCTACAATACAAGGAGAAAAAATGGTTACAAAAAAACAGAGAACAATAATTGAAGCAAACCCCGTTAGAAATAAATTTTCTAATGAAGTAAAGACAAAAAACCCGCTTGTAAATGGTTCTTTCAATGAAAAAGCAGTCAGGGATGTAATGAACTTAATAAAGGAAAAAGGCATTAAGATCATTGATTTGAAATTTAATGATTTGCCAGGATTGTGGCAGCATTTTTCAATCCCTGCCACAGAACTAAAGGACATGCCTGATTTAACCCGCTCAATATGGGTGGATGGAATTGGTTTTGACGGCTCTTCGATAAGAGGTTTCCAGAAGATCCAGGAATCAGACATGATCCTGATACCAGACCCTTTAACCGCTATTGTAGACCCTGTATGCGAGGTGCCTACCTTGAGCATGATATGCGATATTTATGATCCGCTGACTCGCAAACCATACAGCCGTGACCCGCGCTATATCGCTAAGAAGGCTGAAAAATATCTCAAGGATTCAGGCATCGCCGATACGGTCTATTTTGGGCCGGAGGCAGAATTCTTTATTTTCAATAGTATCCGTTTTGATCAGACTGAAAACTCAGGTTACTATTTTATCGATTCCGATGAGGCAGACTGGAATACTGGCCGCGATGAAAATCCTAATTTAGGTTATAAAATACGTTTTAAGGAAGGATATTTTCCTGTGCCTCCGCATGATTCTTTACAGGATTTGAGAAGTAAAATCATACTTAAAATGATAGAAATTGGTATTAATATAGAGGTGCATCACCATGAAGTCGCCACTGCCGGTCAGTGCGAGATTGATATCAAGTATAATAGCTTGACCAAAATGGCAGATGATCTCCTGCTTTACAAATATATCATCAAGAATATGGCGAAAAAGGATAACATGGTTGCTACATTTATGCCAAAGCCTCTTTTTGCGGACAACGGCTCAGGCATGCATTGCCACCAGAGTTTGTGGAAAGACGGTACAAATCTCTTTTTTGATAAGAATGGTTATGCGCTTTTAAGCCAACTAGCAAAATATTATATAGGAGGGCTTTTGAAACACGCGAATAGCTTGATGGCTTTCTGCGCGCCTACAACAAACTCCTACAAAAGATTGGTGCCTGGATATGAAGCGCCTGTAAATCTTGTTTATTCAGCAAGGAACCGTTCAGCAGCTGTCAGGATACCTATGTATACAGACAACCCAAAGTCCAAGAGGATAGAATTCAGGCCGCCTGACCCATCATGCAATGGTTATATTGCATTCAGCGCAATGCTAATGGCAGGTTTGGATGGCATAAAGAATAAAATTGACCCGGGCGAGCCGGTAGATGTAGATCTTTTTGAATTAAACGAAGAGGAGATGAGCAAGATAGCCACAGTCCCGTCTTCTTTACGCAGGGCAATAGATGCCTTGGAAGCCGACCATGATTATCTCTTAAAAGGCGGGGTGTTCACAAAAGATGTGATTGATATCTGGATCGAGTATAAGCGTAAGAGAGAAATAGATCCTGTCAGGATGAGGCCTCATCCGTACGAATTTTATTTGTATTTTGATATATGATTGTTTTGTAGGGGCGGGTTTTAAACCCGCCCCCTACATTTTTTATATACTGTTGCATAAATATTAGGCAGAAGGTAAAATGGAAGTTAATAATTTCTTTGTGGCGCTTAAAAAGGGCGAGATATATCGCGCTGCGATAGGCGATATGGAAAGGTCTCTTATTGAAAAGGCCTTAGAATATACATCTGGGAATCAGATTACAGCAGCAAGGCTTCTTGGCATTAATCGCAATACAATACGCGCAAAGATAAAAAGATTAAATATAAGCGTAGACAGGTTCAAAATGTAGGGGCGGGACAATGTTCCGCCCCTACGATAATAATATGACAATATATAATCATTTTCCAAAAAAACAAGGATTGTATGACCCTGCATTTGAACATGATTCATGCGGCGTAGGATTTGTCTGCAATATAAAAGGCCAGAGATCCAATCTTATTATTAAACAAGGCCTTGAGGTTTTAAAGCGGCTTTCTCATAGAGGCGCTACGGGCGCGGATCCCAAAACAGGGGATGGCGCGGGTATACTGATCCAGATGCCCCACGAATTTTTTAAAAAAGCTTGTGGAAATTCCAAAGTGAACTTGCCCAACCCGGGAGAATACGGGACAGGCATGGTATTCTTGCCTACGGACCCTGATGAAAGAAAATCCTGCAAAGATATTTTTGCTAAAATAATACAGAAAAATAACCAGCTGCTTTTAGGCTGGAGAGAAATCCCTGTAGATAATTCTGTTATCGGGAAAACAGCGAGGGATACACAGCCTTCCATAGAGCAGGTTTTTATTGGCAAGACCCTGTCCGGCTCCGTGAGTCGCCAAAGGCGGCTCACGGAGTCGGAAGGCTCTGGCCTTGATTTTGAAAGAAAATTATACGTAATAAGAAAGCAAGTTGAAAATGCTATCCACATCTCAAGCCTTGAGCAGAAATCCTATTTTTATATTACAAATATATCTTCCAGAACTTTTTCTTACAAAGGCCTTTTAATGCCGGGTCAGCTTGAGTATTTTTTTAAGGATTTGGACGATGAAAGCATGAAAAGCGCCATATGCCTTGTCCATTCCCGCTACAGCACAAATACATTTCCTGCGTGGGACCTGAGCCAGCCGTTCAGATTCCTGGCCCATAACGGAGAAATAAATACCCTTCGCGGCAATATAAATTGGATGAAAGCGAGAGAAGGCCTGTTAAAAAGCAGGCTGTTCGGCAAGGATATAGAGGCTCTTAAACCTATAATAACGCCGGGCGGAAGCGATTCCATGGCCATAGATAATATGTTTGAGCTTTTGGTTTTGTCCGGCAGGCCCCTTCCTCATGCGATGATGATGCTTATACCAGGCGCATGGGAATATAATAATCTCATAGATAAAAAATTAAAAGATTTTTATAAATATCATGCATGCTTGGTAGAGCCGTGGGATGGCCCAGCTGCGATTGCATTTACCGATGGCACGAATATAGGGGCAGTCCTTGACAGAAATGGCTTGCGGCCCGCGCGGTATATAGTTACCAAAGATGGTTTTGTTGTGATGGCTTCGGAAGCGGGGGTCCTGGATATAAGGCCGGAAGATATTATCATTTCAGGAAGGCTTGAACCAGGGAAGATCTTTTTTATAGATACCCAGAAGGGCAGAATCGTAAATGATACCGAAATTAAAAATGAGATATCTGGCGCGAATCCGTATGGCAGATGGATTAAAGATAATATGGCGGAGCTGGAAAAATTGCATAGGGCTAAGGCCATAGGGCATAGAGTCAAAGATGATATTTTGACTAAATTAAAGGCATTTGGGTATACGCGCGAAGATTTAAAAATTATTATACAGCCCATGTTAGAGACCGGCAAGGAACCCATTGGTTCAATGGGCAATGATACGCCTCATGCTGTTCTTTCGAAAAGGCCGCAGCTTCTTTATGCCTATTTCAAACAGCTTTTTGCCCAGGTAACGAATCCCGCCATTGACCCGATAAGAGAAAAGATAGTAATGAGCCTTGAAAGTTTTATAGGGCCTGAAAAAAACCTGCTGGATGAGACGCCGGGGCATTGCCGCAAACTTAGGATAAAACACCCCATACTCACAAATGAAGAATTAGGAAAGGTCCGCTCTATAAAGATAAAAGGTTTTAAAACAAAGACTATATCCATGCTTTTCCCCCTCACCCTGACCCTCTCCCCCAATGGGGGAGAGGGAAGGGTGAGGGGGAGGGGGGAGTTTATGAAAGCATTAGATAGAATCTGCAAAGAGGCGCATCTTGCGATAAAAGAAGGTTACACGTTTATCATATTGAGCGACAGGGGCGTGGATGAAAAACATTCAAGCCTCCCGGCCCTTCTTGCTGCCGGGGCCGTGCATCATTATCTTGTGAAAAAGTCCCTCAGGACACAGATAGGCATAATCATAGAAAGCGGGGAGCCAAGAGAGGCGCACCATTTCGGGCTTTTATTCGGGTATGGAGCGGACTGCGTCAACCCTTATTTAGCTTACGAGGCGTTAGGATATATCGTTAAAGAAAATAAATTAAATATACCCCTCAAAAGAGCAATGTATAATTATATACATGCGGCAGAGGAAGGCATATTAAAAATACTTTCGAAAATGGGCATCTCCACGCTTCAAAGTTACAGAGGCGCTCAGATATTCGAGGCCCTCGGCCTGCATAGCGAGGTTATCGAGAAATGCTTCACAGGCACTGTTTCCAGGATAAGCGGGGCTGATTTCAGCGTAATAAGAGAAGAGACGCTAAAAAGGCACAGAGACGCGTATCCCAAGATAAACATAGAACGAGGGTATTTAAATTCCGGAGGCCTGTATCAATGGAAAAAAGACGGGGAATTTCATTTATGGAACCCTGACTCAATAGCCAGCCTGCAGGACTCCGTCAGGAAAAATGACTATAAAAAATTTAAAGAATTTTCTCAGCTTATCAATGATCAATCCATGAATCCTGCGACGCTCAGAAGCCTTTTTAAATTCAGGGCATCGGATGCTGTTCCTATCAATGAAGTAGAGCCCGTGGAAACCATTGTAAAACGTTTTGCGACAGGCGCGATGAGTTTTGGTGCTATCGGCCGCGGGCCGCACGAGACCCTTGCTATCGCGATGAACCAGCTCGGGGGTAAGTCCAATACGGGAGAGGGAGGGGAAGACCCTGCCAGGTTTATGCCGCTTCAGAACGGGACCTCGACGAGGAGCGCGATAAAACAGGTAGCGTCAGGCAGGTTCGGGGTTACTACGAATTATCTTGTTAACGCGGATGAGCTCCAGATAAAGATAGCTCAGGGCGCGAAGCCAGGCGAGGGAGGACAACTGCCGGGCCATAAAGTGAGCGCCACAATTGCGGCGACGCGCTATACCACAGAAGGTGTGACATTGATTTCGCCGCCGCCCCACCACGACATTTATTCTATAGAAGACCTTGCCCAGCTTATATTTGATCTAAAAAATACAAACCCCATGGCGAGGATAAGCGTAAAGCTTGTCTCGGAGATAGGCGTGGGGACAATCGCGGCCGGCGTAGCGAAAGGCCACGCTGATATGATCTTGATTTCAGGAGGGGATGGCGGCACAGGCGCATCGCCTTTAAGTTCCATTAAGCATGCCGGGCTTCCATGGGAGCTTGGGCTGTCCGAGGCCCATCAGACGCTTGTCCTTAACGATCTTCGGTCCAGGGTCAGGCTGCAGACAGACGGCCAGATGCGCACAGGCAGAGACGTCGCGATAGCCGCTCTCCTGGGCGCTGAGGAGTTCGGCTTCTGCACAGCCGCGTTGATAGTTATGGGATGCGTCATGCTGAGGCATTGCCATCTGAATAATTGCTCGGCAGGTATAGCCACACAGGATGACATGCTTTTGAGAAAATTCTCAGGGAAGCCTGAATATGTCGTGAATTATTTTTATTTTGTGGCGCAGGAACTAAGAGAGATAATGGCAAGTCTTGGCGTTAAGGCCATAGATGAGATGACGGGAAGGGCTGATTTACTCGAGGTTAATACCAATATCCTTCCATGGAAGGCAAAGACGATTGATTTTTCAAAGATATTTTATAGGCCCCCTCACCCCTTCGACTCCGCTCAGGGCAGGCTTAATCCTCTCCCCCGGAATGGGGGAGAGGGTAGGGTGAGGGGAGTGTATTGCACAACTTCGCAGGACCACGGCATTGAGAATATATTAGATAGAAAACTTATAGAGCTTTCGGAAGGCGCCCTTAAAAATAAAAATAATATAAACCTAGATTTTGCAATAGCAAAATCTGCCCGAAGGGCCGACAGATT
>PEUD01000088.1 GCA_002780805.1 Candidatus Omnitrophica bacterium CG02_land_8_20_14_3_00__42_8
CTCGTATCTTTTTATCGGGCCTGTGGGCGTGGGAAAATGCACCGTAAGCATAGAATTCGCCAAGGCCATTAATTGCGAAGAGAAAGGGCTGGATGCGTGCGAAGAATGCGTTTCGTGCGGCAAAATAAATTCTTCAAACCATCCGGACGTATTTATTATACAAAAAGAAAAAGAAGCTGGTTTTATTAAAATAGATAAGATAAGGGATATAATTTATCAGGCCAGCCTGAAACCGTACGAGGCAGGGAAAAAGATTTTTATAATAAATAATGCGGAGGACATGAATGAAGAATCGCAGAATGCCCTTTTGAAGATTCTGGAAGAGCCCCGCGAGAACCAAATATTCATATTGACTACTTCGGCCGTTTCTGGGCTTCTGCCTACTGTTATTTCCAGGTGCAAGGCCGTGAAGTTTAATCTTTTGAGCAGGGTTCAGATCCAGAGGCTTCTTGTCGAGAAGCGCGGTTTTAACGAAGATGAGGCAATTTTATTCTCGCATATGGCGCTTGGCAGCCCGGGCAGGGCTATAGCTTTTAAAGAGGGCGATGAGATGCGGGAGAGGGATAGGATGCTTAATGATTTTTTCTTTAGGAAAAGGGCATTGTTCAGGGAAGAGGTGTGCGACGAGAAAAACTATGCTGACCTGGAAGAATCTCTCAAGATGCTTTTATCCTGGTACAGGGACCTGCTTGTATCCAAATTTACCGAAGACAAAAGTGTTTTTCTGAACGTGGACAGGATGAATGAGATATTTTCTTATTCAGCCGGCTTTTCCGCGGGTAAACTTGAAAAGAATATTTCCAGCGTCATGAAAACTATAAATTACCTGAGAAGAAATGTAAATCCAAAGATGGCGCTTTTTAATATGGCGCTTGAATTGGAAAGGCGATAGATATGCGCGGGATCATAGAGGTCAGGATAAGAGAGTCGGGCAGTGTAGTCTTGTATGACGCGAACGGCCTTGCGGCCAAGGCAGGCGATTATGTGATAATAGACGCTGAGAGAGGCCAGGATTACGGCCAGGTTATAAGTATATTGGAGAACCTTTCCGAAGAAGCGTTGAAAACCCCTTTAAAAAAGATAATACGCGTCGCTACCAGGGAAGATATAAATCAAATAAATGAGAATAAGAAACGCACGAAGGATGTGTCCCAGATATGTCTAAAAAAGATACAGGAGCACAAACTGGACATGAAGCTTATTGACGCGGAATATTCATTCGACGGCACGAAACTTATTTTTTATTTTACTTCCGAAGACAGGGTTGATTTTAGAGAGCTGGTAAAAGACCTGGCGCATATTTTCAAAGTCCGCATAGAGTTAAAGCAGATAGGCGTACGGGATGAGGCCAAGATGATCGGCGGGTTCGGGCATTGCGGGAGGCCTCTCTGCTGCGCCAATTTTCTGAAAGGTTTCGACGCGGTTACGATAAGAATGGCAAAAGAACAAAATTTATCCCTGAATCCGGCTAAGATTTCAGGCGTGTGCGGCAGGCTCATGTGCTGTCTTTCTTATGAATATGAAAATTATAAAAAATACCTGAAAGGCCTGCCCAAGGAAGGCGAGAAAATTACAATTCCTGAAGGCAGGGGCAAGGTCATCAGCGTAAATGCCTTGAAGCGGAAGGTGCGTGTTGAATTAGAAGAAGGAAAGCAGATAGAATTGGATTACAATAAGTAGGGGACGGTCGCGACCGTCCCCTACAGAAATTTTAAATTATGCCCAAATTTTATATCACCACCCCATTATATTACGTAAACAGCGTTCCTCATATAGGGCATTCTTATACGAATATAGCCTGCGATACGCTGGCGAGGTATAAGAGGCTGATGGGCTATGAAGTTTTATTTGCGACAGGCACTGACGAGCACGGCCAGAAGATAAAAGACGCGGCGCAGGCAAAAGGCATGGAGCCAAAGGAGTTTGTTGACACGATAGCGCCGGTATTCATGGGGTTATGGAAAAAACTAGGCATAGGGTATACTGATTTTATCCGCACCACCGAGCCGCGGCATGAAAAGGTAGTAAAAGAAATACTGGAAATGCTTTATAAAAATGGAGACCTGTATGAAGGCGAATATAGCGGCTGGTATTGCACGCCCTGCGAAAATTTTTGGATAGAGGCCCAGCTTATAGACGGGAATTGTCCGGACTGCAGGAGAAAGGTTGAGCATATAAAAGAAAAAAATTTTTTCTTCAGACTTTCAAAATACCAAAGCTGGCTTATAAATTACATAGAGTCACACGATGATTTTATATTGCCCGCGATGCGGCGCAACGAGATGCTAGGTTTTTTAAAAAACCCTTTGAATGATTTATGTATATCCAGGCCAAAATCAAGGCTTGCGTGGGGCATAGAAATACCTTTCAGCAAAGGCCATGTTACGTATGTGTGGTTTGATGCCCTTTTAAATTATATAAGCGTATGCGGATACGGCAGCGACATGGCAAGGTTCAATAAATATTGGCCGGCTGACATACATGTAATCGGCAAAGATATCTTGAGGATGCACGCGGTTAATTGGCCTATCATGCTTCACGCCGCGGGATTAGGACTGCCAAAGACAATCTTTGCTCACGGCTGGTGGAAGATAGGCGGAGATAAGATGTCAAAGTCAAAGGGTAACGTTGTAAATCCCATCGAGATGGTTGATAAATTCGGAGTGGATGCATACAGGTATTTTCTTTTAAAGGAAGTGTCTTTTGGAATGGATGGTTCTTTTTCGGAAGACGCCCTTATCGCCAGGATAAACAGCGATCTCGCGAATGACCTGGGCAATCTTTTACACAGGACATTGTCAATGGTAGAAAAATATTTTGCGGGTATCGTGCCTGAGAGAAGAGATTTGAAACATTCAGACGAGATTACGAAGGCGCTTATTGATAAATCCGGCCTGCTGGGTTCTGAAATTAAGAAAGGCATGGATAGTACAGATTTCTGTTACTGCCTTGACAGCATATTGGATGTGATAAAAATCGCCAACAAATTCGTAGAGCAGAAAGCGCCGTGGAAACTTTCAAAAGAAAATAAACAGGATGAATTAAAGGATATGATGTATGACCTTTGCGATGTCCTGAGGATGGTGTCAATAGCGCTCATGCCGTTCATGCCTGATACGTCAGTTAAGATAGCGGGACAGCTCGGGCTTGAAAATATAGAAAAAAGAAATTTCAACGATTTAAAATGGGGTTTATTGAAACCGGGCACAAAGATTAATAAGGGAACGCCTTTGTTCCCTAGGATAGAAACAAGTTGACACTCTGACAATGTCAGTTTGTCAACTTAGATATAAGGAGTCAAGACATGAGACAGATATACCTGGATCACAACGCTACGACGCCTGTTCGTAAAGAAGTATTGGACGCCATGATGCCTTATTTTTCCGAAGAATATGGCAATGCCTCGAGCGTATATTCAATAGGCCAAAAAGCGCGGCATGCGGTAGATGAAGCAAGAGAAACGATAGGGAATTCGATAGGCACAGAAGCCGCTGATATTATATTTACTTCAGGAGGGACAGAGTCGGATAATTTTGCGATCAAAGGTGTCGCGATGGCGAACCTCAACAAAGGAAGGCATGTGATAACGTCAAATATAGAGCATCCGGCGGTTTTAAAACCCTGCGGATTTATAGAAAAAGAATTGGGTTTCGATGTCACGTATCTGCCTGTAGATAAGTATGGTGTGGTGGACCTTAATAAATTAAAAGATTGTATCAGAAAGGATACGGTTTTAATATCTATCATGCTTGCCAACAATGAAACCGGCACAATACAGCCTGTGAAAGAGATCGCTAAAATAGCAGCCGAGAATAAAATATATTTTCATACAGATGCAGTGCAGGCCCTGGGCAAATTGCCGATAGACGTGGAAGAGCTGGGTATTGATCTTTGTTCTTTCTCCGGCCATAAGGTTTACGGCCCGAAAGGCATAGGCGCAATGTATCTCAGGAAAGGCGTGAAGATAACCCCTTTTCAGCACGGCGGGCACCACGAAAGAAATAAAAGGGCAGGCACGGAAAACGTCCCCGGCATAGTTGGTTTTGCTAAGGCCGTTGAAATAGCTGATAGGGACATGAAAAAGAATGAGGCCCATTTAAAGAAGCTTACAAAAAAAATGTGGGAAGGGCTCAACAAAGAACTGAAGGAGATATATCTTAACGGCCATCCTGAGAACCGGCTTTCAAGTACTCTTAATATCAGTTTCAGATATGTAGAAGGCGAGTCAATGGTGTTGAATTTCGACATGAAAGGGATTTACGCTTCAACAGGTTCTGCCTGTACTTCAGGGTCGCTTGAACCGTCGCATGTATTGACGGCAATGGGCGTTCCTCCTGATATGGCGCAGGGGTCTGTGAGATTTTCTTTTGGTTACGAGAACACGGAAGAGGATGTAAATTATTGCCTGGCAGAAATCCCGCCTATAGTGGAAAAACTCAGGAAAATGTCTCCTCTATGCTGATAGATACGCATTGCCATCTTGACTTTAAGGATTTCAATGATGACAGGAACGATGTTTTGAAGCGCGCCCGGGATAGCGGTGTAATGTCTATTATAAATGTCGGGTCCAGTATGGAAGGGACGGCCAGGTCTATACAGATAGCGGGAGATAATGATTTTATTTACGCCGCTATAGGTATTCACCCTCATGAAGCGGACAGCGTAAGCAAGAACGATATCAGGCTTTTTGCGGAGTTTCTTGATAAGCCCAAAGTTGTGGCAATAGGCGAAATCGGGCTTGATTATTATAAAAATATTTCGTCCAGGGAAAATCAGAAAAAATTATTTATCAGTCTTCTTAAAACCGCAAAAGACGCAGACCTTCCTTTGATAATACATAATCGTGACGCTCACTCGGACATGATAGGCATTTTAAAAAATATCGCTGGTAATTCAGCCAGGGGAGTGATGCATTGTTTTTCAGGAGATGAAGCGTTTCTTAAAACGTGCCTGGGCATGGGTTTTTTCATATCTTTTACCTGCAATATTACTTATAAAAATGCCGGCAGGCTCAGGGAGATCGTGAAGCTGGTTCCCATGGACAGGATTCTTCTTGAGACAGATGCGCCGTTTTTGGCGCCTCAGGATTTCAGGGGAAAACGTAACGAACCTATGCATGTGAGATATGCGGCGGAAGAGGTGGCCAGGATAAAAGGTTTGGATTTTCATGATGTGGCTGAGATGACTACAGATAACGCAATCAGGCTTTTTGGGTTAAAAAAATGTTAGAGTTTATTAAACGCGAACGCATATATATCTGGATGGTTTTCTTTATAGTGGTTGTGAATTTGCCTAATCTGGGCTATTTGCACAGGAAAAATCAGGATAGCGCTGATAAAAAGAATATTTCAGGCCAGACATTTAAAGATATGGGAATCACGGAACAAGAGATAAAGTTATTTTTTGAATCAGGGAAACCAAATGCGGTATTTTTTAAATATGGTATTTTTGCCGGATTTTTTATGCTAATGGCGGGCATGATTATGAACCTTATTTTTCTTTTTAACAGGAAAGAAATAATTCCGGATAAAATTCCTGAGAGAAAAATCGTGCCGTGGGATATTGTAGACGTATTAAGAGTCGTCATCATAGTGATATTTTCAGGTTACGCCTTGAGCGCGGCGAGCACCATTATTTTGAAATTGGCCCATTTTAATATGGATATTAATTTGCGCATGATGCTCGGCACATTTTTTATAGATATGGCTGCTGGGGCAGTGATATTTTATTTTATTCTGGTGAAATACAAAGATAAGTTATCCAGCCTTGGAATTACGTTCCTGGGTTTCTATAAAAATGTTTTATCCGGCATTGTAGCATATATATTCATACTGCCTATTTTAATCATGGCCCTTATTTTATCCATGCTGTTCCTGGACAGGGTGGGATATAAAGCTCCTCCGCAGCCTGTATTTGATATGTTTTTTGAAGAAAAAAGAAGCAGCGTGATTTTATTTTTGACGATATTTGTTTCTATCCTGGGGCCTATAGTAGAAGAAATATTTTTCAGGGGTTTTTTATATAGCGCCGTAAAAAAGCGTTTCGGAGTGCTTATTGGAGTGTTATTAAGCGGAGCATTATTCAGCATACTGCATGTAAATATCGCAGGGTTTCTCCCGATAATGATATTAGGCGTTTTAATGGCGTTTTTGTACGAAGCAACAGGATCTCTTGTGACATCCACGGCCGTTCATATATTGCATAATTCTGTTATCGTGTGTTTTGTATTTTTCATAAAAGAACTGCTTAAATAACACCTTCTAAGGTTACACTCTGACAATGTCAGAGTGTAACCTTAGGAAAGTTTAAAGGATGAAGACAAAAGTCGCGATTGTAAAATGCAAGAATTATGAAAGAACCAGGGTTGAACAGGCTGTGAAAGCTGCGTTCGACCTCTTGGGAGGACTGAACGCTTTTGTAAAAAAAGGCGAAAAAGTACTTATTAAACCCAATATCCTTTCAGCCCGTTTGCCTGAAGACGGGGTGTGCACGCATATAGAAGTAATAAGGGCTGTTGTCAAGTCAGTCAGGGATTGCGGGGCTGTGCCCTGTATAGGCGATAACCCTGGCGGTTCAATAAGCCCTGCGAAAGCATATGAAGGCTCAGGATTGACGTCACTTGCCAAAGAGGAGAGAGTTGAATTAAAAGAGGCAAAAGATATAAAAGTAGTTAACGGCATTCCCATAGCAACGTACTTTCTTGAATGCGATAAGATTATAAATCTTCCGAAGATGAAGACGCACAGCCTGATGGGGATCACGGGAGCTGTTAAAAACATGTATGGCGCTGTGGCAGGGCTTCACAAGAGCGAACTTCATAAAAAATTTCCAGGTCCTGAAGAATTTACAAAGGTTCTGGTTGATACGTTTGAAATCGTAAAACTGGATTTAGTTTTAATGGACGGGGTTGTCGCGATGGATCAGCAGGGGCCTTCTTCAGGGAGATTGAGATATCCAGGACTTCTTA
>PEUD01000061.1 GCA_002780805.1 Candidatus Omnitrophica bacterium CG02_land_8_20_14_3_00__42_8
GTCCATTATTTTATTCATTATTTTAAAAGTTCCGGCGGGAGTACAGTTGTTTTCTCCTGTTGAAATGCGATAGACTTTTACAATATCATTATCGCCGAGAAGCGTTAATACATTCTGAGATTTATCTATCAGTATCTTGTATTTGGCCTTTGAAATTTTTAATTTTGCGTGGGCTCGTATATTGTCGCTTTTTAGAGAATTAGCTGATTTTATAAGATCAACCGTAGTCCCAAATTTTTTCGCTATATTTATAAGCGTGTCTCCCGGCTGTATTTCATAAAGAGCGTCTTTATCGGTTATGGTCTTGGAAAAAAGAATAGCTATATTAAGTTTACCCAATCTGTCCTGGACTTCCGGGACGTTTTCTATATTCTGGTATTTTTTAAGTATAAGCTGATACATATCTCTTGCTTTTACTTTATCATTCTTGTTTTCATAAGCTCCGGCTAATTTAAAATATATTGCGCCCAGGGCCCTTGCGTCAGGTTTTTTCTCTGCTATCTGATCTATGCCGGCCATTGCCTCGTCCAGCTTAGCGTCTTTAATAAGCGCCTCTATAGGTTTTATATCCGCGTTATTACTTGAATTCTTCATACCGAATATAATTAATACCGCTAATCCTCCTGCCGCAAGGACTATGCCAACCACAGCTAATACCCTGTTCACGTTTGCCTCCTTATAGATAACAAAAAAGGGCCACCAGAATTCCTATTGCGGCGCCTATAAACACCTGTATCGGAGTATGCCCCAATAATTCTTTGAGTCTTTCCTGTTGGATGCCTTTATTCAGATATATATCCTCTATGATCTTATTCAGGGCCTCTGCCTGATGCCCGCTTTGGCGCCTTACCCCCTGCGCATCAAACATTGTTATAAAGGCGAAGAAAAATGCGATTGCAAAAAATGGAGAGCCAAAACCATAGGTGAGCCCTACTGCCGTGGCAAGGGCTGATACCGTAGACGCGTGAGAACTAGGCATGCCGCCTGTCCCGACAAACCATTTAAAATTAAACCTTTTTTCAGCCACGACTCCTATGGCGACCTTTATGGTCTGAGCTACAAGCCACGCTATGATCACTGTGAAGAATACCTGATTTTTGGCAAAAAATACCATATAGTGTTTAACCTTATAGTTTAATTTCTTATTATATATAATAGATAGGGCTTATGGCAAGCAAAATCGCCCTTGGCGAAACTTATAGCGATTTTGCGCATCCACCGAAGCTCGTCATAGAGAACTTACCGCTATACCCTAAGAGCGAAGGCGGAAAGTAAAAAGAAAAAGTTTAAAACTTCATCGTGCCTGACAACGAAAATGCTATTTCATTAATGAGCCTTAATTCGAAGCTCATTAAGTACCAGCTTGAAAGAGAAGGTATTATATCACATCCAACAACAATACCTATAGGGTTTTTATCGCTCGCGTTATAAGTAGAATACAAGAGCCCTGTAGTGCTCTGACTAAACTCTACATTAACTTCTGAATCTGAATATGTGACTCCCATATACGGCACGGTATAGCAATCCTGTATGCCCATGGGAAATATGAATTTCTTACTGGCTAATAAGCTTATCTGCCACTCTTTTATGTTAAACGTCTCATTAGTAGCAGAGGCTGTAGAAGTTGAACCTCCTATTTTGGCTTTATCAAAGTCCAGCTGGGTATCCTTATACTGGCCGTCCATGGTTAATTTTATGCCCGTACTGGCAAATTCCCATAATTTTGCCTTTAACCCCCCTCCCAATACAAAACCGGGCTTAGCATCTACTTGAATATTCTGGTTATGCTCTTCCCATTTTACTCTTAGATTAGAAGTGCCGATTTTTATGTATGGTTCCAATACGTTTGAATAATTCATTGAAAATTTCAAATTCGCGTTCTGGCCTTCTATCCTGGCATTTGTATCATCCGCCGGAGAAGCATGAAGTTCTTTTTTTGATATAAATTCTACGTCAAAACTTGCTTTCATTTTTACGTCTGATTCATAAGAATCCATAGCGTATTCTATGGCCTTTTCTTTTGAAAAAAAAGACGCTTCAGGCACGCTCATATCTGCCTGGCCGCCGACAGTTGCCGCAAAAGAAGCGCTTGCAAAAAATAAAGATAAAATTATCGCTATTACGATATTTTTTCTCATTTTCAGTCTCCTTAAAACTTCACTGTGCCGCCCAAACTCAATGCAACCTCATCCACAAGCCTGAGTTCTATGCTATAAATAAAAGAACTGCCCAAACTCGGCACAACATCACACCCCAGCACAAAGCCATAAAGTTTTTTATTATTTGCGTCAAAAAGCGAGTAATCTGTCCCTGGCGAATTTGAGTCTTTAAAACTAACATCCACGTTCGAATCAGCGTATGTTACGCCGGTATAAGGCACGGTATAAATACTTTGTAATTTCAGCGGGATCTCGAACTTTTTACTCATAAATAAACCTGCCTGCCACTCATCAACTTTAAATGTAGCGCCTTTATCAATAACGCTGGTTCCGTTAACGGTAATTCCACCAACATCAGGTTCTGTGGTTCTGTATTGCACGTCTCCGGTCAACCTGATGCCTGAGTTTTCAAATTCCCATATATTAGCTTTTACGCCGCCTCCTAGCGTAAAACCAGAATCAGCATCTACTTCAATCTCTTGAGCGTTATGTTTCCATTTTACTTCTAAATTGGACGTGCCGATTTTAACATACGGCTCTACCCTATTAAAAAGGGTCAGGCCTAATTTCCCCATATACCATTGGCCTTTTAACTCAGCTTTTTGCAATTCATTTGTTACGTGCAAATCCTTATTGAAAACAAATTCCATATCAAACGAGGCCTTCACCTTTACTGCCTGCTCGCATTCATCCAGAGTACCTTCCACCACTTCCTGCCTCAATATAGCTGATCTCTCCGGCACGTCCAAATCAAGAGAATTGCCTATGGTTGCGGCGTACGAAAATCTGGCAATATAACCTATTGTAAATATTAAAGATATGAAGATAAGAAATTTCTTTCTCATAATATATCGCCTTTCTTTATAATGTATTATGGTACTTTATTATGTTTTATACGAAGTATACCTTATAAAACAATAATTGTCAAGGCAACGCGTTATTTTTTAATTTTTTTGAAAGAAAACGCCTTTGAGATGTGTCTATTATATAGTAACAATCAAAATAAGTTTACATTCTGACAATGTCAGTTTGTCAACTTATTCAACGAGGAGGTTTATTGTGTTATCAAAAATACTTTCAGCTGCGACAATAGGTATTGAGGCAAAACCTATTGAAATCGAAGTGGATATAACCAGAGGCCTGCCGAATGTGATAATAGTAGGTCTTCCTGACACTGCTATAAGAGAGTCCAGAGACAGGGTAAAATCAGCTATAAAAAACAGCCAATTCGAATACCCTGCTGAAAAGATTACTATAAACCTGGCTCCATGCGATATCAAAAAAGAAGGCTCATGTTTTGATCTTCCAATAGCAATCGGCATCCTTACAGCCTCAGGCCAAATAGACTTCAATAATATAAAAGATTTTGTATTCCTGGGAGAACTCGCCTTAAACGGCAGAATAAGGCCTATAAAAGGGGCTCTTCCGATAGCAATATCTTTAAAAAATTCTCATAAAAAACTAATCCTGCCTGAAGAAAACGCTCGTGAAGCAAGCATAGTGGAAAGTGTTCAAATCTATCCTGTAAATACTCTTAGCAATTTATGCAATTTCCTGAATGGGTTGAATAAAATAGAACCCCTCTTTTTTACCAAAGAAATGTTTACGGAAAATAGACAAAATTATGACTTGGATTTTTCGGATGTAAAAGGCCAATTCCTGGCCAAAAGAGCGATGGAAATAGCCGCGGCTGGAAATCATAATATAATAATGATAGGCCCTCCGGGCAGCGGTAAAACCATGCTGGCTAAAAGGCTTCCTACAATAATACCTGAGATGACCATTGAGGAATCTCTTGAAACCACGAAGATCCACAGCGTCTCGGGCCTTATTCCTGCAAAAGGCTCTATTATAAGAACAAGGCCTTTCAGAACTCCGCATCATACTGCCTCTGACGTATCTTTAGTCGGCGGTGGAACTATTCCAAAACCAGGCGAAGTAAGCCTTGCTCATAACGGAGTCCTGTTCCTGGATGAACTTCCTGAATTCCATAGAAATGTCCTTGAGGCCCTGAGACAGCCTCTGGAAGACGGCTATGTTATAGTCTCCAGGATAAACAGCATAATTAAATATCCCTCCCAGTTCATGTTCGTCTGCGCGATGAATCCCTGCCCGTGCGGATATCTTACTGATGCTAAGAAAGAATGCCACTGCACGCCTAATCAAATACAAAAATACATGTCAAAGGTCTCAGGCCCTCTATTGGACAGGATTGACATTCATATAGAAGTCCCTTCTGTTAAATACAAAGACCTGTCTGATGAAACTTCCGGAGAAAAATCAGAAATAATACGCGAAAGGGTAAAGATCGCAAGGGATATACAGCTTAAAAGATTTAAAGAGGACAGAGTTTTTTCAAACGCCCAGATGAGTTATAGAATGGTAAGAAAATATTGCAAGCTGGACCAGGTTTCCATGGACTTATTAAAAATGGCTTTGACAGAACTTGGCTTCACTGCGCGCTGCTACGATAAAATCCTCCGTGTCTCCCGCACCATCGCGGACCTGGAAGGAAAAGAAAACATCACTTCAGACCATGTGTCTGAAGCTATTCAATACCGCAGCTTAGACAGGAATATGTGGATGTAGAATAAAAAAATTATCCACAATGTAGGGGAGCCTTAAGGCTCCCCTACATTAACAAGGAGACACATCGCAGGGGAAGGTTTAAACCTTCCCCTGCGATGTGAATAACTTATGAACAATATCAAAAGATTCTATATAGAAAATGCGGCATACTTTTTAACCAGCGTCACAAAGGATAGAATAGAAATATTTAAAGATCCAAGATATTGCGCAATAATGTTGGTTACTATTGAATATTTCAAATTAATCCTAGATTATAGATTATACGGCTTCTGTATAATGCCAGAACATTTGCATCTAATTATACGCCCATTTGGTAAATATAATTTTTCATACATAATGCAGATGATAAAAGGAAGCTTCGCCAGAAAACTAAACAAGATTAACGGCAATATGGGGCATATATGGCAGAAAAGTTTTTATGATGAGTGCATTACGAATTCATTGCAGCTTATCAATAAATTAGAGTATATGCATAATAATCCTGTCAAAGCAGGCCTGGTGAATACACCAGAAGAATACCCTTATTCCAGTTATAACCATTATATAAAAACAGGTTTTCCACCAAATCCTATGATAGAAATAGACATACCAGAATTCTAAAAGTTATCCACAATGTAGGTGACCCTTAAGGGTCACCTACTACTGTCCCTATTTCAACTGGAATATTCCTGTAAAACCTTTTACCACCGCTTCAAATGGAACCACGCTGACGCGTCTGGCCAGTTCATAGCGCCGTTTCCCCGGATATATAACCGTGATCCGCTCCAGCCCCAAATCCGATAAGGCAATCTTCATTGATGGCGTAAGTATAGGCGCATCCTGGTGCTTACACTCTATGCCATACATCTTGCCATTTCTCATAAATACTAAATCAATCTCCGCGCCGTTATGTGTTGCCCAAAAGTAAACATCGTCCGGTTCTATGGCTCGGATAACTTCTTCAAGCACATACCCCTCCCATGAAGCTCCTGATTTCGGATGACCTAAAAGATCACGGGTAGATTTGATGCCCAGCAAATGGTGTAAAATGCCGCTGTCACGCAAATAAATTTTAGGCGCTTTGACCTGACGCTTCTTTAAATTAGCATGCCAAGGTTTAAGCTGCCGAACCATAAAAACATCCGTAAGTAGGTCAAGATACCTCCGGACAGACGATTCGCTTATCCCCAATGAACGAGCTGGTTCAGCTGCATTCCAAATTTGTCCGTGATAATGCGCCAGCATTGTCCAAAATCGAAATAAAGCCAGTGCCGGAACTCTGACGCCAAGTTGAGGAATATCTCTTTCCAAAAAAGTCTGCAGGAAATTTTTGCGCCAGGTAAAACTGTCCTGATCCGATGAAGCGAGGTAGGATAAAGGAAATGAACCGCGCAGCCAGTGGCGCTCTTGATGTTTGACGCCTATCTCTTCCAGGGAAAAGCCGGCCATTGCCAGGATTTCAATCCGGCCAGCCAGAGATTCGGAAGACTGCTGAAGAAGCTCAGGAGAAGCGCTTCCTAAAATGAGGAAACGTGCCGGTAGCGGTTTGCGGTCAGCCAATACGCGCAAAATCAGAAAAAGATTCGGCTTGCGCTGCACTTCGTCAATGACTATCGGTCCTCTCAAATCACGCAAAGCCGTCATAGGTTCATGCAATCGGGCCAAGCTTTCGGGATCCTCTAAATCAAAATAGTTAGAGGAACTGTATTTAACCAGCTCCCGTGCTAGTGTCGTTTTCCCGCATTGGCGAGGGCCGATGAGGCCGACAACCCTGCTGCGGTTTAAAGCATTTTGTATCTTTTCAATTAACAACATACGTTTAATCACGGTTTAATTATACCACGAAATTCTATCATGTCAAGAAAGAATTTCATTATTATCGGGAATGGGGGTTAATAGGGACAGGCTAGGCTCAAGTTGCTAGTGC
>PEUD01000097.1:0-773 GCA_002780805.1 Candidatus Omnitrophica bacterium CG02_land_8_20_14_3_00__42_8
CGATTTAAAAAAGATACGGGCGCTGGCACAGGAGTATAGCGCGGCGAGGCTTATCGTAGGGCTTCCTTTGAATATGGACGGCACAAAAGGCAGGAGCGCCAAGCTTGCCATAGATTTCGTCAATGAATTAAAAAAAGAAATAAACATACCTGTGGAGATGATAGACGAACGCCTTACCACTGCGCAGGGCGAGCGGATTTTTTTAGAAGCAGATGTATCTAGAAAAAAGCGCAGGGAAAATTTAGATAAGATAGCAGCGCAGCTGATCTTGCAAAATTATTTAGATTGCAATAGATAGTTCTCGACTGGGCTTACACAGATAGCCACATTGTCCGCTCGAACAACATGTCCTGAGCTTGTCGAAGGATATTCTTCGAGCGGTCATGAAACTAGACTACGAAAGCAGAGTCGAGAAGATAAATATGTACAAGAAGACAAAGCTCGATAACGGATTAACGCTTGTAACTAACCATATGCCAAATATGGAATCCATGGCCATAGGCATATGGATAAGAACAGGTTCCAGGAATGAAAACGAGAAAAACTCCGGGATATCGCATTTTCTGGAGCACATGCTTTTTAAAGGCACCCCGTCAAGGGACTGCAGGAAATTGAAAGAAGAGATTGAGGGCAGGGGAGGTTCATTGAACGGGTTTACCGCGGAAGAGGTTTCGTGTTTTCTCGCGAAAGTCAGTTTTAAACACGGCCGCATAGCGCTGGAAGTCTTGTCTGATATGGTATTGAATGCTAGTATCGACCAAAAGGAGTTAGAG
>PEUD01000097.1:793-6801 GCA_002780805.1 Candidatus Omnitrophica bacterium CG02_land_8_20_14_3_00__42_8
AGAAGAGATAAAGATGTACCAGGATCTCCCCAATCATTACGTGCACGACATATTGGCCGGGATTATGTGGCCCGGGAATTCGCTCGGTTTTTCTATTGCCGGCACCATGGATTCGGTTAATTCTATTTTGAGGAATGACATAGTTGAGTATAAAAATTCGAATTACATACCCCGTAACATCGTTGTTGTTTTATGCGGCAACGTGGATCATGATGCGATGGAATCCATGCTTAAAAAAATATTCGCAGTTCATGCCGGAATAAAAACTAAATCTGCGGAGACATTCCATAATAACCAGTCAAGGCCCCGCATAAAGGTTATGGACAAAGATACGAAACAAACTCATCTATGCGTGGGATTGCATACTTTCGGAAAAGCCCATAAAGACAGGTATGCGCTGGGATTACTGCACGTTATTTTAGGTGCCAATATGTCGTCCAGGCTATTTGAAAACATAAGGGAGAAAAAAGGCCTCGCGTATGAGATTGGCGCTGAGGTCAAAAGATACAATGAGACGGGCGCGTTCGTGATACACGCCGGCACAGAGCACAAAAAGGCCGGAAAGGCTATCCGCTGCATATTGGAGGAGTTGAAGGAAATAAAAAAGAATTATGTAGCGGCAGGTGAATTAGAAAGGGCAAAAGAATTTTTCAAAGTCCAGCTATTGATGGCGCTGGAAGATACGATTGAGCACATGTTATGGCTCGGGGATTACGAGACTTCATTTAATAAGCTGCCGGAAACAGCTGATATTATAAAAAAGATTGAGGCTGTCACGGCAGATGACATAAGGCGGGTTAGCCAAAACATATTTAATAGCTCGGGCCTGAATGTGGCTATGATAGGTTCTCTTGAGGATAGAGAGCGGAAAGAAATAGAAAAAAACATGATTTTATAAGAGGTGATTATGGATAGAAAAATATTAGTAGCCCCTAGTTTATTGTCGGCAGATTTTTCAATCCTTAGGGACGAGATAAAAAAAATCGAAGATTCAGGCGCAGACATGATACATCTTGATGTAATGGACGGCCATTTTGTGCCGAATATCACTATAGGCCCTTTAATAGCCGCGGCAGTCAGAAAATGCACGGACATGATTCTGGACGTGCATCTCATGATTGAAGAGCCGCATAAATTTATCAGGGATTTTGCGGAAGCGGGAAGCGATATTATAACTATTCATGCCGAAGCTTACGGTAAAGGGCATAGAGCAGAGACTAAAGAGTTAAAAAAAGGAACATCCATGACTGCTAATAAGATAGATGAAGGACGCGTGAAAGAAGTGCTGTCGCAGATAAAGTCTTTTGGAAAAAAGGCTGGCATATCACTGAACCCTGATTCCCCCTTATGCATAGAAGGCATATTAAAAGATGCAGATATGGTTTTATTTATGTCAGTTCATCCAGGCTTTGGCGGGCAAGGTTTTATAGAAACCGTGCTGCCGAAAATAAAGGCATTGAGGAAAATCTATTCTGGAGACATAGAAGTAGACGGCGGGATAAATGACAAGAACGCTCGATCAGTTATTGACGCAGGCGCAAATATATTGGTGGCAGGATCGTATTTTTTTGGGGCAAAAGATAAATTAGAAGCAGTAAAGTTACTCCGCACAGCATAATATTCTTCGAGCGGTAATAGCGATGTATGCATGTAAGCAAAGTCGAGAAGTATATAATGGTTCTCGACTCATCCGCCACTGTAGCAATGGCGGACTCGCTCGAACAATATTGAACTAGAAAGGATAATAGCAATGGGCATTAAATTCGGAACAGACGGCTGGAGAGCAATAATCTCTCAGGATTTTACATTTGAAAACGTAAGGATTGCTTCGCAGGCAGTCGCGGACCATTTTGTAGGGGCGGCACATTGTGCCGCCCCTACATTTATCATAGGTTACGATTGGAGATTTTTATCCGAGAAATACGCTGAACTCGCGGTGGAGGTTTTAGCTGGCAATGGGATCAAAGTTTTGCTTTCAGATAAGGCTGTTCCTACTCCGCTAGTGAGTTTTGCCATAAAAAATAAAAAATTATCCGGCGGGCTCATGATAACAGCCAGCCATAATCCGCCTTATTACAACGGCCTGAAAATAAAAGCGCCTTACGGAGGTTCTGCAGATGAAGGTATAACAAAGTCGGTAGAATCGCTGTTGGCCAAAAATCCCGTGCGGTCCATGGAGTTTAAAAAAGGCATAGACTCAGGGGCGATAGAGCTTGTGGACCTGAAAAAAGATTATATGAAATTCGTAAAAGCCTACATTGATTTCAAACCTATGAGAAACGCGAAGATAAACGCGCTGGTTGATTGCATGCACGGCGTAGGAGACGGCTATATCCCGGAGATACTCAAAGGCACGAAAATAAAAATTACCCAGATAAGGACAGGGAGAGATACTTTATTCGGAGGAATAAATCCGGAACCTATCCCGAAAAATCTGGAAGCAACTTTTCAGGCAATGAAAGACAAAAAATCAAACTATGATATCTGCATCGTGAACGACGGCGATGCGGACAGGATAGGCGCTGTTACGCCCGGCGGAAAATTTATGGGCGCAGGCCAGATAATGGCATTATTGTTACTTCATTTTATAGAAGATAGACTTTGGAAAGGTGGGGTTGTAAAGACTGTTTCAAATACCACGCTCATAGACCTTATCGCCAAAAAGTATGGCTTGAAACTCTATGAAACGCCTGTTGGGTTCAAGTATATATGCAGGCTCATGCTGGATGAAGATATTCTTATAGGCGGGGAGGAATCAGGCGGGATAGGCGTAAAGGGTTACATGCCGGAAAGGGACGGCATGCTTCTCGGCGTGCTTCTTGTGGAAATGATGGCGCACAGAAAAAAAGGAATACTGGAAATAATAAAAGACGTGGAAAAAGAATATGGTTCGTTCCGGTATCAAAGGATAGACATGGATTATCCGGACGATAAGAAGAAGAAATTGATGGAGTTATTGAAGACTAACCCGCTAAAACAAGTTTGCGGCAAGAACGTGAAAGAGACAAAGTCTTTTGATGGCTATAAATTTATAATGGACGACAATAGCTGGTTGATTTTGAGATTATCAGGTACTGAACCGATATTGAGGATATACGCAGAAGCCTCCGGCGAAAAGATAGCCAAGTCATACCTGGATTTCGGCAAAAACCTAGCCCTCAGCCTATAACAAGGTTACACTCTGACGGTTACACTCTGACATTGTCAGAGTGTAACCTTTGAGAGTGTATTGATTATGAATAAAGACAAGATACGGAATTTTTGCATTATTGCGCACATAGACCACGGAAAGTCCACGCTCGCCGATAGGCTTATACAGCTTACTAATACTGTGGAAAAGAGGCAGTTTAGAGAGCAATTGCTGGATGATATGGATCTGGAGCGGGAACGCGGCATTACTATCAAGGCAAGCGCTGTCAGGATGTCGTACAAGGCGGTCAGCGGCGATATTTACGAATTAAATCTTATAGATACGCCGGGGCATGTCGACTTCAGCTATGAAGTTTCAAAATCTTTATCAGCCTGCGAAGGCGCCGTGCTTTTAGTTGACGCGGCCCAGGGCGTGGAGGCCCAGACAGTCGCTAATCTGCAGCATGCGCTTGATAAGAAGCTTACCATAATTCCTGTCATAAATAAAATTGATCTGCAGAATGCGGATATTGAAAGAGTCAAGAATGAGATAAAAGGCATTTTGAATGTTGAAGATAATGAAATAATACTCGCCAGCGCAAAAGAAGGCATCGGGACCAAGGAACTTCTTGAAAGAATAATAAAGGATGTTCCTCCGCCTAGCGGGAGCAGCGACGAAACACTCCAGGCATTGTTATTTGATTCAGCGTATGACACTTACAGGGGCGTAATAGTTTATGTAAGGGTTGTAAACGGCGTAATCAGAAAAGGCATGGACATGCTCATGATGTCCAGTTCTAAAAAATATGAGGTCCATGAAGTGGGGATATTCAGGCCTCAGATGGAGCCTGTGGACAGCCTTTCATGCGGAGATGTCGGTTATGTCATCTGCCAGATAAAAGAAGCCAAGGATGTAAAGAACGGCGATACTATTACTGACGCCAAGCGGCCCGCGGACAAACCTTTAATAGGTTATAAACAGCTCAAGTGCATGGTGTTCTGCGGCATCTATCCTGTTAATTCAAAGGATTTTGATTTTCTAAAAAATGCCATTGAAAAATTAGAATTAAGCGATTCATCTTTTGTGTATGAGCCTGAAAATTCTCCGTCATTGGGGTTTGGCTATAGGGCTGGTTTTCTCGGGCTTTTGCACATGGAGATAGCCCAGGAAAGATTGGAGAGAGAATACGGCCTGAATCTTGTTATCACCACGCCGAGCGTTGCTTACAGGGTCAGGGATAAAAAAGGGAAAGTCACGGAAGTTGATAACCCCAGCAAATTGCCGGGGCCTCAGGATATAGCTGAAATTTCAGAGCCGTTTGCAGCTACTTACATAATGGTGCCCCAGGATACATTAAGCATGGTTATAGAGTTTGCGAAATCGAGGCGCGGAGAATACAAATCAACAGAATACATCTCTCAGGAAAAGATAAAGCTTATTTTCGAAATGCCGCTGTCCGAACTTATAGTTGATTTTTATGACAAGATAAAATCAATGACAAGGGGCTATGGTTCTCTGGATTACGAAATAAGCGAATACAGGCCGGGAAACCTTGTAAAGCTTGATATATTGATAAACGGCGATCCTTGCGATGCGCTTTCCTCGATTGTTCATAAGGAGAAATCCCAGTATAGAGGCAGGATACTCGCGGCTAAGCTTAAAGAGCTTATCCCTAGGCAGATGTTTGAAGTAGCGATACAGGCGGCAATAGGAAATAATGTGGTAGCCAGAGAGACAGTCAGGCCGATGAGTAAAAACGTGACCGCAAAATGTTATGGTGGAGATATTTCCAGGAAACGCAAGCTCTGGGAAAAACAAAAAGAAGGGAAAAAGCGGATGAAACAATTCGGCAAGGTGCAGATACCGCAGGAAGCATTTTTAGCCGTTTTAAAAATCTAGTAATCGCGGAAATACGCGGAAGCTGACGTTTGATTTCCGCGTGGTTCAGCGTCAGTTGCGAGCGTAGCGAGCAACTGCTTCCGCGTAGTTCAGCGATTAAGAAAGGAAGCGTGCATGAACAACAAGATGCGTTATTGGATGAAAGAATGGATTGAGCCCATAATCATAGCCGTAATACTCGCTTTGATAATAAGGACGTTTGTCGTGCAGGCATTCAAGATACCCACAGGTTCTATGAGGCCTACTTTAATTGAGGGAGACAGGATACTGGTAAGTAAGTTTATATATAAATTCAGGGAACCGAAAAGGGGGGAAGTAATTGTTTTTATATCTCCTGAGGATAAGAAAAAGGACTTTATAAAAAGGCTTGTAGGCCTGCCTAATGAAAATATTCAGCTTTCAAACGGCGCTATCCTGGTAAATAATGCCCCCGTAGAAGAATGCCCTCTATTAAAAAAACAGTATTATTATAATAGGGGAGATTTTGGCGCAGAAAGGCAAATCGTCACAATTCCTAATGATGCTTATTACGTGTTAGGGGATAATAGTCTTTCCAGCCGCGACTCGAGATATTGGGGTTTTATGCCAAAAAAGTTTCTATTGGGCAAGGCATTTTTAATATACTGGCCGCCAAACAGGATAGGTATAGTTAAGTAGCCATCAGCTATATCCATGAATTGTAGCTGCAGCGCCTTGCGCTGCTGATATGACAGCATTGGCACCATAAGATGGTGCAGCTACATCTACATGCTGTAGCCACAAAGCTTGCTTGTGTAGTTTTCGAGGCAGATTTTTCTTGATAGTATAGGAAATTATATCAATCTTTTTAATCTCAAAATGCCCTAAGTTGACACTCTGACAATGTCAGAGTGTCACCTTAGCGATAAGACATAAGAAGATCTCTCTCTGCTTCAGGCGGATCGAGGTCAAGAAAATTCTTTGAATTTTCTTGACCTGGGTTTTAAAAGAGTTATAATTA
>PEUD01000029.1 GCA_002780805.1 Candidatus Omnitrophica bacterium CG02_land_8_20_14_3_00__42_8
TGTAAAATTGTCATATTGGAATATAGAAATTGAAGCCGGGCGTGATACTTTATGGTGGGGGCCGGGGTATCATGGCTCTATGCTTTTATCGGACAACGCGTATCCTTTAGATCTATTAAAGATTAAAAGCGCGCATCCATTTATGCTGCCTTGGGAGAAACTTGGAAAATGGAATATAGATTTCTTTGTCGCGCGACTTGATAAAGATAGAGATTATTCTTACGCGAAATTAGGCGGTATCAGGCTTGAGTGTACTCCGTTTGACAGGTTGACATTGGGTTTCTCGCGCACGGCTATTTTCGGCGGAAGAGGCCGGCCGGGCCTTGGCTTAAAAAATTATGTGA
Organism: Candidatus Omnitrophica bacterium CG02_land_8_20_14_3_00__42_8; assembly: GCA_002780805.1. Taxonomy (GTDB): domain Bacteria; phylum Omnitrophota; class Gorgyraeia; order Gorgyraeales; family Gorgyraeaceae; genus UBA10183. Next base: position 345 of record PEUD01000029.1, read on the forward strand.
ATATGTTTCTAGGAAGGAATGAACTTAATCAAGATGTTAACGCGAACGCTTCTGATCAACTGTCGTCATTTGACTTTAAGTTAAATATTTTTTCAAATACGCAGGTTTACGGCGAATGGGCAGGAGAGGATAAGTTTGCTCCATGGGAAAATGAGGCCCCCGGATTTTTGGCAGGGCTTTTACTGTCGGACATTTTTAATATTGAAACGCTGGATTTAAGGACAGAATACGCCAAGACCGATGCCGCATGGTATACGCACGGTATTTATACAAGCGGATACAGGTATAAGAGTGATGTTTTAGGGCATCATATGGGTGGGGACGCGGATGATTTTTTTATGCGGCTGTCCAAAAATTTTTCAGTAACACAGGATAATATTGAAAGTTTTACTTTAGGCGGGCAGTTTGATTACCAGACGCACGGAAGGTCTTCAGCGTATCCTGAGCATAAATACGAAGCAGGCATAGATACTACTTTTAATTTAACGGATTCAAAATCAGTAAAATTGTTATATGAATACGAGGCTTACAGCAATTTTAATAATATTTCAGGTGATAAAATACACAATAATATATTAGAGGCCGAGGCGAATATAAGATTTTAGTTTTTCGTCCCTCGCGTCTAAACGCGATATCGGGACGCTCGGGACAAATTTTGCCGAACACGGCATCCCGTGAACGGGACAAATCGGGATAGCTGGAAAATTTGGAGGTCAAGTATGAAAAAAATATTAGCGTTATTTACTATTTTAGCGTTTACGTTTACTTCTGTTGTGCCTGTATTCGCGCAGACACAGGCAGATATTGAGCAGATGATAAGGGCAAGATTAGGCAGCTCATCCGGCCAGAGTAATGTTAACACAAGAGAAGAGGATACTTTTGATACATTACAAAATCAAGAAGAGTGGCAGACATTTACGTGCCCGGCCTGCGAAAAGGACTTTCAAGTGCCTTTAGATAATGTAAGCGAAGAGATGAAAAGAGGCCTCGAGGAAGTTACCTGTCCTTACGATGGCACAAGATTTATCCCTCGCGAAATCGCGATGAGAAAAGCCCTTAAAGAAGATCCTGGGTATGTAAGCATAGTTTCTCCATATGAGAAAAAGGAATTTAAGGCAAGGTTGGATATGGACAGTATTGCTTCAGGCGCTGTAATAACAGACCCGTATACCGGCAGGAAATTCAGATATGTAATTGAGCCTGTAAGGCCTAACGAAGAATGGCAGGAGATTGTAAATCCTTCTGATGGTAGAAAATTCAGAATACGCTTGCCCCGGCGAAACAGTGGTAAAAGAGAAGATATCTCATCTCCTTATGACGGCAGTAAATTTGATATGGACTGGCAGGATATTGATGAGCATAACAGGCCATCTGATATAGAAAAAATGTTTTCAAGAGAGGTTCCTATTACCGTGTCCAAGGCTATAAAGCAATTTGGCTATGATATATTTCCTATCCAACCGCAGATAAAAAGGATAGGCGAAAAAGGAGAAAAGACATCAGAAAGCGATAAACCTTCTGAGCAAGATAATAAGAATCAGCAAAATATGGGATTATTGTTGCAGAAAAAATTACTTGGGCAAGAGGGCAGCGTGGGCCAGTTTGAAGAGGGCCTTTACGGCGCTGTAAGCACTATACCGGTAAGCGATGATTATATATTGGGCCCGGGCGATAAATTGATTTTAAACCTATGGGGCAACATACAACAAAAATTTGATCTGGATATAGACGGCGAAGGTAAGATTATGCTTCCGCAGGCAGGGCCTTTGTACTTGTGGGGCGTTAAATTCGCGGATGCCAAAAAACTAATAGAAGAAAATTTAAATAAATACTATACAAATTTTCAGATTAGTGTAAGCATGGGTAAATTGCGTTCTATAAAAGTTTTTATATTAGGTGAAGCAAGAAAACCCGGCGCCTATATGTTTAATTCTTTGGCAACTGTTTTTGACGCGTTGTATCAGGCATCAGGCCCGACGAAGATAGGCAGTTTAAGAAATATAAGATTGACGCGGGCAAATAAAACAGAAGAAATAATAGATTTGTATTCTTATCTGCTGCAAGGGGATAAGTCGCAAGATCTTAAGCTTGATTCCGGAGACAGTATTTTTATCCCGCCAATAGGGCCGGTAATTGGCGTTGCGGGTAATGTCAAGAGGCCTGCTATATATGAGCTCAAAGGCAGCGATATCACAATGTCAGATCTTTTACAAGCCGCAGGCGGAATTTCAGCTATAGGCTATTTACAGAGAATTCAGGTTGAGAGAATAAAAAATCATGAACGTAAGGTAGTTTTTGATTTGGAGTTTGAAAATACGCAGGCATTAAAAAATTCAGCTTCAAATGTAATGTTGCAGGACGGCGATCTTGTTATGATTTCGGCTGTTACGCCTATAAGGCATAATTTTGTCAGCATAGCCGGAAATGTGCGCAGGCCCGGAGATTATGAGTTAAAGCCCGGCATGAAGCTCAAAGATTTAATAGATGAAGTAGAGGGCATTATGCCAGGGGCATATCTTGACCGCGCGGAATTATCGCGTTTTCGCGATGATAAAACAAGGGAGATAATGCCGGTTAATATAGGCAGGCTGCTAAACAAGGATGAGGCGGAAAATATAGAGCTCAAGGAATGGGACCGGTTTTATGTGTTTACAAAATCAGAGGTTATACCTACATTTTTTGTGAGGATAGAAGGGGCAGTTTATGGGCCCGGAGAATATGAGCTTACAGATAATATGAGGATAAGCGATTTGATTTTCAGGGCCGAGGGTTTAAAGAAAACGGCTTCTTTGAAGAATGCGGAACTTTACAGGAGTGTTTTAGGCGAGGGGCCGAAAATTATGAGAATAGATCTTGGTGGTATTTTTGACCCGCGCGTAAAGGAAAAAGAAGGCGATTTATATCTTCAGGAAGGTGATCAGCTTTTTATCCGCGAGGAGACAAAATGGCTGGAACAAAAAGAGATTACTATTACCGGCGAAGTTATGTATCCTGGTAAATATATGGCTGCGTCCGGCGAACGGTTAAGTTCAATCATTAAACGGGCAGGAGGATTTACAAATAACGCATTTTTACCCGGAGCCATATTTACAAGAGTTTCGGTGGAAAAATACCAGCGCGAAATGATGAAAAAGTTTGTCACTTCAGCGCAGGAGGATATTTTAAAAGAGGAATCCTCTTTGGCAATAAGCCTTTCTCCGTCTCAGTCGGAAGCCAGAAGAGAAATGATAAAATACAGGCAAAAACAATTAGATATGGTGCAATCTACCAAATTAATAGGCAGGATTGTCATTAGGTTGGATTTGTTGGATAAGCTTGCAAATAGCCCAAGCGATATTACCCTTGAAGACGGTGATGCGCTTTTAGTGCCTTTAGTTCCTTCTTCAGTACAAATTATAGGCAATGTGTACACGCCGAATGCTGTTACATACGTTGATGGCCGCGGGCTTAATTATTATATTAATCGCGCGGGCGGCTTTAGTAAAAATGCCGATAAAAAAGGTATTTTTGTCATTAAGGCCAGCGGTGAGGCAGTAGGCAAGTTCACAAGCGTTATGAAAATAGAACGGGGCGATACCATTATTGTGCCGGAGTTATTTAAATATAAAACACCTCCGGGCCTTTTATTTAAAGACGCTTTTTCGCTTACCTCGCAGTTCGTTATTACAGCACTGTCTATAAAGGCTTTAAATCCATAAGTTAACTTGAGATAAAAGGAGATATGCGGCTATGGAACATAAAATGGACATAATGTGTTACTTGAATAAATATAGGCTAAGGTATATATTGATTATTTTTATTTGTGTATCTGGTGTAGTTTATTTTTCCATATTCAAGCCCAGGCCTTATGTTTCTACGACAGTTGTGCTTTTGTCGGTTGAAAACTCTCAAGCGGCATTTCAATCATCGATCGGTAAGTTTCTGGGGTTATCTGGGTATTCCGGAGACACTATGAAAGATGTTATAATTTCTATGATCCAAAGTAATCGCATGGGAAATGATATAACCAGGCGTTTTAACCTAGATAAAACTTCGGCACCCGGATATAAGGTAAACGTAAGCGAGGTTATGGGAGGGTTAAGTATAAATGTTTACGGGCCGGATCCTAAACTTACCAGGGATATCGCGAATTTTGTAGTGGAGGATCTTGACAAGATCAATATAGAGTTAAGCATAACGGCATCGAAGCCTATTGTAAAGGTCCTGGATGTTGCTGAGAATGGCTTACCGCAATCTCGGAATATACTAAGAAATCTCTTGGTGGCGTTTCTTATTTATTTTTTTATAGTAGGCACGCATATTTTTATTTTAAATAACGAAAACAGGCACGAATAATTTCTTAAACCTATTAATATGAAAAAATATCCGGATTCATATTTTAACATATTTTATTTCTGGAAAATATTTTACAGCCATGCAGCTATCTTTTTGTTGTTGATAGTCTTGGGTGCGTCCGCGGGCATTTTAAAAGCTAAAATGACCCCTGCGATTTACAGGTCTTCGGTTATGCTGTTACTTTCGGGTTCATTTAATAATTTCGGAGCCCAGGCATTGAAATCGAATTCTTTTTCTTCGTCGGACACGGTTATCTTAATCGTAAAAAGCCTCAGGATGCGCGATGATATAGTTTTAAAATTTCCCAAGACCAGGTTTCATATAGATGCCTATAAATTCAGGAATGCGATTATAATGGAAGTCAATACGCGCAATCCCGAGTTTTCTCGCGATATAGCGAATTTTTGTGTTTCAAATATGAACAAGATAAACAATGAATTACATATTACAACGGATAATCCAATGGTGAGGGTTTTGGATTTTCCGGATGCAGGGATATCGGTCTCAAACAACCCGGTAAAGGGCGTTATAGCAGGTGGTCTGTTTGCCCTTATTGCGGGAATCATTTATTTGTTTGCGGTAGAGTACGGCCGCTATCTGTCTAAGTACGCCGGAGCCTGATGACTTCAAAAAATATTGCAAAGTCGGTTATATTAGTCAATATATTTTCCGCCGCAGGGTTTTTCCTCACGCTTTTATTTCAGATTATTTTTGCCAAGGAATTTGGCGTATCGGGCCTGACGGACGCGTATATAGGCGCCTGTGCCCTGCCGGTTAGCTTTGTCGCTATCGCTTCAAGCCTGCTCGAAAAAACATTTATACCGGTTTTTTTTGAATATAAGAACCGGGCTGCCGACGCCCGCTATTCGATACATAACTTTTTCACGATTTATTTCATATTTTTGGTTTTTTTGTCGGTTGTATGTTTTGCGGCTTCGCCGTTTATAATAAGGCTTGTTCTGCCGGGTTTTGAGGCAGTCGGATTTTCTATGGCACTGGCAATGTTAAAGATGCTGCTGCCGATCTTTATACTGGGCGGATTGATAGGCCTGTTGACATCCATGCACTATGCTCACAGCGCGTTTATTTTTCCGAACGTTTGCTCAAGCGTAAAATGGATTACAGCCATTATATTTATGCTTTATTTTAAAGGCAGGTACGGCATCTTTGCCGTTGCCGGCGGTATTGTAGCCGGGTATACCTTTCAGTTTTTAATGCTTTTATATAGTACTTTTAAGAATATAACAGGCCTGCGTTTTATCTTTAATCTTAAGGATGTTTTTTTACGCAAGGTTGTCATGCTTATGGGGCCTTTAATGATAGCGAATGCCTTTAACACTTTTAATATAATAGTCATGACAAGGACCGCTTCAGTTATGAGCGCAGGCAGTATTACATGCCTTGATTACGCCTATAAAATAATGACGATAAGCGTATTTTTATGCGTTCAGGGCATATCCGTGGTTTTGTTTCCGATGTTTTCGCGCCTTGCTTCCGAGGGCAATATTTCAAAACTTAAAAAGTTATTTACAGACAGCCAGCGTATATTGCTTATGATAGTAATGCCGATAATAGGGGGCTTGATTATTTTCAGACACCCAGTCATCAGGCTGCTGCTTGAGCGTGGCGAATTCGGGCCGGAGTCCACAAATAAAATATCCGCGCTGGTTTTTGGCTTCAGCGGGGCTTTTTTCGGGCTGGCTCTAGGTACTATACAGAGTCAGATATACTACGCCATAAAAAACACAAAAAGGGTTATGTTTATTACTTTTATTCAGATGGTTGTGTTTGTTTGCATGATTTTCATGTTAAGAAGCGTTATGTCTATATATATTATAGCTATATTTTTCTCAGCGGCTATTTTTATAGGATGCTGCCTGAATTATTTTCATATAAATAAAATTTTGGGCATACGGGCCATGCGTCAGGACGCGGTTTTTATTTTTAAAATCCTAATAGCGACTGTATCTATGGGTGCCGTCGGGTTTGTCGCGTTTAGCCTGCTAAAAGCGCATTTGCCCTTGGTTTTTGTGCCTTTTGTTGCTGCGTCTATGCTTTCGGCAGCCGTATATTTTATATTTATAAGGTATGTGTTTGATATTGATGAATTGAGGTTTGCTTCAAACGTTCTATTTTCAAAGAAATATGAATAAAAAAACAAAAGTTCTTTT
>PEUD01000037.1:0-6809 GCA_002780805.1 Candidatus Omnitrophica bacterium CG02_land_8_20_14_3_00__42_8
GAACCCCGGTCGTCAGATCGAAAATCTGATGTCCTGGACCAGGCTAGACGATAGGGACAATAACCTATTCAACCTCGCAGGATGCCTTCGGCAGCCTACGAGGTTTACTCCTCTTCTCTTTCTTCAGGTATTACGTGGGCAATGGATGAAATCTTGTCCCCGGAGTCGAGCTTTATTATGTGGACTCCCTGAGCGTTTCTTCCTGTGGCCCTGATATCTTTCACGCTGCAACGGACTATCATGCCCTTTGTAGTTATGACCATCAATTCATCCTGATCATTGACTATTTTAAGGCCTACTGCCGCGCCATTTTTACTAGTGACTTTTACATTTATTACGCCTTTGCCGCCGCGGGATTGTTTTCTGTATTCATCTATTGTCGTGCGCTTCGCGAACCCCTCGGAAGTAGCTGTTAACACTGTGGAGTCTTTTTTAGCTACTTCCATCGCGATAACTTTATCTTTTTTAGCGAGTCTGATGCCTTTTACGCCTTTAGCGCCCCTGCCCATATCCCTAACTTGTTTTTCAGGAAAACGTATTGCCTTGCCTAAATATGTCGCCATGAATATCTCCTGCGAACCGTCTGTAAGAGACACATCTATAAGCTCATCGCCTTGTTCGAGCGTAATGCCTATGATGCCGCCTTTTCTGGGATTTGAATAAGCCATTAAATCTGTCTTTTTAATAAGCCCGTTCTTTGTAGCCATTATAACAAAATTGCCTTCTTTGAATTCTTTCACCCTTACATAGGAAGAAATGTTTTCTCCCTGCTCAAACTGCAGAAGATTGATAATCGCTTTTCCTCTTGCGGCGCGGCTCGCCTGCGGAATTTCATAAACCTTTAACCAGTACGCCCTGCCTTTATTTGTAAAAAATAATATGTATTCATGGGTAGATGCGATAAAAAGGTGTTCTACAAAATCCTCTTCTTTCATATCTATGCCTGTAACGCCTGCCCCGCCCCGCTTCTGGCGCCTGTAAGCGTCCACAGGCAGACGTTTTAAATAACCCGCGTGGCTTATTGTAATAACCATATCTTCTTCTTTGATCAGGTCTTCTATCTCAATATCCTCTACCTTGCCGACTATCTCTGTCCTTCGCCCGTCTCCGTATTTTTTCTTTAATTCCAACGCTTCGTCCTTGACTATTCCCAGAATCTTTTTCTCGCTTTTTAGAATGGCCTTATACACTTCGATCTTTTTTATAAGCTCAAGATACTCGTTTTCTACCTTGCCTCTTTCAAGGGCTGTCAGACGCTGCAGCTGCATCTCCAAAATAGCCTGGGCCTGGGCCTCGCTCAAATCAAAATTTTTCATCAAGGCGGTCTGTGCCGTTTGCGGATCCTTTGATTCCCTGATGGTCTTTATGACCTGAGTCAGATGATCTATCGCTATCTTAAGGCCTTCTAATATATGGGCCCGTTTCTCGGCTTTATTTAATTCAAACTGCGTCCTTCTTCTTATGATCTCGCGCCTGTGTTTGATGTAGACTTCTATCATTTCTTTTAAATTCAAAACCTTCGGTTTATTATCAACGAGCGCGAGCATTATAACCCCAAAGCTTTCTTCCATCTGGGTGTGCTTGTACAGCTGGTTAAGGATTATCTCCGCGTTCTGGTCGCGCTTTACTTCTATGACAACCCTCATGCCTTCTCTGTCAGATTCATCCCTGATATCAGAGATGCCTTCTATCTTTTTATCCTGGACAAGGCCGGCCATAGTTTCTATCAGCCTTGATTTATTTACCTGGTAAGGAATCTGGGTGACCACTATGGATTCCTTGCCTCCTTTTTTCTGCTCTATGTTTGCCTTCGCGTGAATCTTTAAAAGCCCTCTGCCTGTTTCATACGCGTTCTTTATGCCATCCCTGCCGCAGATAATACCTGCTGTGGGGAAATCAGGGCCTTTAACAATCTTCATCAGGTCTTTTATTGCAACCTCGGGGTTATCGATCAATTCTACTATCGCGTCCACTATCTCGCTCAGATTATGAGGGGGAATATTTGTCGCCATGCCAACAGCAATGCCACTTGAGCCATTTACAAGCAGATTAGGAAGCCTGGCCGGCAATACTGTGGGCTCTTCCAGGGTCTCGTCAAAATTAGGCGTAAATTTTACTGTATCTTTGTCTATATCAGCGAGCATCTCGTCTGCAATAGCAGCCATGCGCGCTTCTGTATAACGTTGGGCGGCCGGCATGTCCCCATCGACGCTGCCAAAATTTCCCTGACCGTCGACAAGAGGATATCTTAAAGAAAAATCCTGCACCATTCTAACGAGGGCATCATATACAGCCATATCTCCGTGTGGATGATATTTTCCAAGACAATTATGAGAAATCATTCCATTTGCAACGAATTCATGGTCATTCTCGACTTGGATATCATACGTTTTTTGAGGGCAGGATTTTTCTATAGAAACCACTTTTGAAAAGTAAATCTTGCTTTCTACTATATTGTCAATAAAATTAGAAAGGGGTGAGCCTATCTTTCTTAGTTTCTCGCTAATCCCCCAATTTAATATTTGCGATGTCCTCAAAGGTTTTTCCAGGAGATCGCTCGAATATCTAATCTTGCATCCTGTCGGGTATTTTATACCCATCCTAAATTTATTGCCGTTTAAATCTTTGTACCAGCCGCTCCCAATATGTCTTGTGCTCAATTCGGCAAAAATATTAACTCCCGAATAAGGCACGATGTCGCATCCCGAGGGAAGCACGTTTTTAAAAGACATGCCGAATAATCTGATCTGTTTTAACGAGTTAACGCACTTGATTCTGGAAGCCAATAACAATGCATTGGAACTCTTAAATTCTAAATAATAAAATGCATCTCTGCCTTCTACCGCTTTCCCTAATATAAAACTTGGTTTTCCTTGTTTTGCTTTATATTTCCTGCCGAATATGCTCTGATGCTGTAAAAGTATCTGCAACCCATCTATTAATTTCTCAGAAACAGAGCCGTAGTGTATGACATTTCTCCTGCGATGAACAGAGCCATCTCCTTCGACCAAACCGGAGATAAAAGCGAATATTACCTCTTTTGGAGAAATGTATATCTGCCGTGGGATTTTTTTAGTTTTTGCCCTGCAGCCTTCAAGGTGAAAATTCGACATAAAGAAATCATTAATATGATTTCTGTGAATCCTCACGGTATATAGCTTCTTTAGCGGCCTTCCATGTTTTGTAATACCTTCGCATATTTTTATCTCAATCTTTGGTTCATAATCAAATTCCTGTTTGAATATAGAGCACACCTTTTCCAATACATATCTATTTATAGAACACAAGCCCATTCTATTGCGCGTCCCACCATTAGACATCTCAACCCAGCCGTCTGATAATAAAAAACCTAAAACATAAGCTATGTTTTCGTTAAGATAAATAGGGTGTTTTATTCCAACAGCTTTTTTCAGCCTGACCTGCTTATTAATTTCAGGATAATGAGCCTTTGTAACAATATAATCCTCTTTTGTTAATTCTTTTGCTTCTTTCCATACAAATTCTAACTTATCATTTAATACCTTAAATTTCTGCGAAGGGGTAACAGTATTATATATGCCATTATCTAAGGTTATCTTTAATAGTTCTTTTTCTGGCATTTCATATAATTCTGTAACAATCTTCAAATCAGTCTGCGTATATACCCTGTCTCCTCGATTAATATCTTGTATGGGAATCAAGCCATGTTCGGTCAATATAAGCGTATCTTTAACAAAACATTCTCCGACAATTCTGGCTGACTTCTTGTATGGTTTTGTATGCTCCAGGCCGAGATCCTTCATCGCATACAAAATTCTTCTATGCACTGGCTTCAGGCCATCGCGCGCATCAGGCAGGGCCCTGCCTACAATTACGCTCATAGCGTAACTTATATACGAGGCCTTCATCTCGTCTTCAATGTAAACAGGGGTTAATTTTTCGTTTTGTGTATACATACTTTGCTCTCTTTGCTAATCGCGGAAATACGCAGAAATCAGTATATGGTTTCAGCGTTTTTCCGCGTCCCGCCAACGAAATAATGGCGGGCTTCCGCGTGGTTCCGCGATTTATATATCTAAATTCCTGACGTCCAGCGCATGCTTTTCTATAAAAGCTCTTCTGGGCTCGACAGCATCGCCCATAAGAACTGTAAACATATCATTTGCCTCAACCACGTCTTCCATGGTTACTTTTAAAAGCGTGCGGGTTTCAGGATTCATCGTGGTCTCCCAGAGCTGTTCGGGATTCATTTCTCCAAGGCCTTTGTACCGCTGTATTGCCAGGCCTTTTTTAGCAATCTCTCTTACATAATCAAGGCATTCTTTTAATGTATTCAGTTCTTTTGTATCATGTTCTGCGGATGTTATCTTATATGGTTTTTTCTTTTCCTTGTCTTTTTCTTTTTTGTCTTTCTTGTCTACTGTTACAGAGCATTCTTCTAAAATATCAAAGCCTAATTTTTCTATTTTATCTATGGTTTTTTCCATGTCTCTTGCCCCGTAAAATTCTACAACATTAAGCGCCTTTTCATCTATTTCAATGTCTTTGTCAAGCTCTTTTTCTCTCTTAGCTGCTGCTTTTGCCAACTCTTCATCATCATATAGAAATTGAGGGTTATCCTCTACTTTAATCATAAAAAGTGGTAGTTTTTTGGTTTTTGGATGTCTAAAACATAGATATTTTGATAATTCTACTCCACGTTTATTTATTGATGAAGATAGTCTTTCAAACTCTAACACTAATTGCAAAAGCTCTTTTAATGAATTACCGCCAAAGCTTTTTTTGTCGATAGTGCGCACAAGCGTAAGGCCTTCTGTGCCTAATTCAAACAAAAACTCATTCATCTTTTTTTCTGTCTCTATGTATTCCTCGCGTTTACCTCTTTTTACCTTATAAAGAGGCGGCTGGGCTATGTATATGCAGCCTTTCTCTATTAAGGGCTGCATGTGCCTGAAAAAAAGAGTGAGAAGCAATGTGCGGATATGCGAACCATCTACGTCAGCATCAGCCATAAGTATAATCTTATGGTATCTTAACTTTAAAAGGTCAAATTCGTCGCCTATGCCTGCGCCAAGAGCACTTATAATAGTGCGTATTTCCTCGTTGCTCAAAACCTTGTCAAGCCGGGCCTTTTCCACATTCAGGATCTTTCCTTTTATGGGCAATATTGCCTGGAACCTGCGATCTCTGCCCTGCCTGGACGAACCGCCTGCTGAATCTCCTTCGACTATATATATCTCGCAGATGGCAGGGTCTGTTTCTGAGCAATCAGAAAGCTTCCCCGGCAATGCCATGGAATCCAGGGCGCCTTTTCTTCTTGTGAGCTCCCTTGCTTTTCTGGCAGCTTCCCTCGCCCTTGCCGCGAGTATTACTTTTTCTATGGCCTTATTCGCGATTGACGGGTTTTCTTCAAAATACGCGCCTAAAGAATCATTCACAATAGAAGAAACAATGCCTTCTACTTCGCTATTGCCGAGTTTTGTCTTTGTCTGGCCTTCAAACTGCGGGTTCGGTACCTTGATGCTCAGAACAACCGTAAGGCCTTCTCTTATATCTTCGCCTGAGACGGCCGGGTCTGATTCTTTCAGCATATTTTTATTTTTACAATACTGGTTCACAACCCGTGTAAGCGCAGACTTAAACCCGCTGAGGTGCGTGCCGCCTTCTGTAGTGTTAATGTTATTTACAAAAGAAAATATATTCTCGCTATAACCGTCATTATATTGAAGTGCGATCTCGCAGCTTACATCATCTTTTGTCCCTTCAAAATATATGACGTTTTTATGGAGCGCTTGTTTATTTTTATTAAGATGTTCTACGAAAGATACCACGCCTCCGGCAAACTGAAATTCGTTTTCTTTGTCCGATCTTTCATCTATTATTTTTATCCTGAGGCCTTTATTTAAAAACGCTAGCTCCCTTAAGCGGTTACAAAGCGTTTCGTAGACAAATTCTATGGGGCAGTTAACAAAGATTTCCTTGTCCGCTTTAAATGTAACTGTAGTACCGGTTGCCTTTGCCTTACCGACCACTGTAAGCTTTGAAGCTGTTTTACCTTTTTCATATTCCTGATGATAGATATTGCCGTCTCTCTTGACCTCTACCTCAAGCCATTCGCTTAAAGCGTTTACGACGCTTACGCCGACGCCGTGCAGGCCTCCTGACACTTTATAAGAACGGTGGTCGAATTTGCCCCCGGCGTGAAGCATGGTGAGCACTACTTCAACTGCGGGTTTTTTTTCGCCCTTATGCATATCCACAGGGATGCCGCGGCCGTCATCGCTGACCGTAACACTATTATCCACATGCACGGTTACAATGATGTTCTTGCAATAACCTGCCATCGCCTCGTCTATGGAGTTATCCACCACCTCATACACGAGGTGGTGAAGCCCCCGGCTGGATATGTCACCTATATACATCGCAGGCCGTTTCCTGACAGCATCCACCCCTTCTAATACCTGTATAGTCGTTGCGTCATATTTCTCTTGCTTTGGCATCAGCTTATTTCTCCCATCCTGAATCTAATATCTTCTATCTTTTCTTTACCCAAGGCTTTTTGCATCTTTGCCAGGGTGTTTTTCTTTTTTAAACTTAACATATAAAGCCATGTTGAGCTGTCAACCTCTATTGTAAGAATATTTTTTTTAATTGCAACTGGCTTTGTGTGAGCAATTGCCCCGGGCTCAATCGCTTTGTGCCACGCGGCTACAATTTCCTCCCTTGCGCCGTGGGTCTTTGTGTCCAGTTTTTTTATTACCTGGTTTATTATACCGCCTATATCTTCCGGCTTATTGCTTTTCTTCTGCATCTTTATACAAGCTGCATCG
>PEUD01000037.1:6914-7501 GCA_002780805.1 Candidatus Omnitrophica bacterium CG02_land_8_20_14_3_00__42_8
GACCTCGCCTATATTGGGGCTTGATTTTGAGACCACTATTTTGTTCTTAAGTATTTCAAATTTTACAGACTGGGAATCCTGTGTCGTGAGGAGCGCCGCCCTCTTAATCCCGTCCAAAAACTGGCCCCTCTGTATTATTATTTTTTCCTGCAGCTCTTTAGGCACGACCTGTTCGTAATTAGGAAAATCCCCTTCTATCAATCTTGATATTATTGTTATGTTTTTTAAATCAAATTTTACCTGATTTTCGCTGAATATAATTCTCACGTCTCCCTCGTCGCCAAGAATCCTCGCTAATTCATAAACGGTTTTTGATGGGATAATTATAGACTTGTTCAGGTTATCATTTTCTATGTCTTTTCTAATAAGGCTCATTCTCTTGCCGTCCGTTGCCACTATCGTCAATTTCTTGCCTTTAAACAAAAACAGCGCCCCGTTTAAGACATATCTTGTTTCGTCGTGGGACATTGAAAAATGCGTCATACCGATCATGTTTTTTAAAACACTTTGTTTTATTATAACACCCGGTTCATTTTTAAATTCCGGCAGCTTTGGAAATTCCTCTTTTGGCAGCCCCATTATTTTAA
>PEUD01000052.1:0-6192 GCA_002780805.1 Candidatus Omnitrophica bacterium CG02_land_8_20_14_3_00__42_8
TTCAAGGCTGGTGAGGCCAGCCAAGACTTTTAAAATACCGTCTTCGCGCAAGGTCTTCATGCCTTCGTTTCTGGCAGTCCGTTTTACTTCATTTTCTCTGGCCCGTTTTAAAATAAGTTCTCTTACAGCAGGCGTGACCGAAAGCACTTCGCATATACCCACCCTGCCTGAATACCCGGTATTTAAACAAGCGCCGCACCCCTTTGCCCTGTAAAAGGAGATATCTTGTCCGACTCCGTGAGCCGCCGTACGGCGGCTCACGGAGTCGGAAACATCAATGCCGAGTTTCGCGCATAAAACCCCGCCCGGTTTATAAACCTCCCTGCATTTAGGGCACAATCTTCGTATGAGCCTTTGAGCGACTATCGCGATGAGCGACGCGCTTATTAAAAAAGGTTCGCAGCCCATATTTATCAGGCGCACCACTGAGCCCGGGGCAGTAGTCGTGTGAAGCGTGCTTAATACGAGATGGCCCGTGAGAGCGGATTTTATCGCTATGTCCACTGTATCAAAATCCCTTATTTCTCCTATCATTATCACGTCCGGGTCCTGCCTCAGGATAGATCTAAGGGCGCTGGCAAACGTAAGGCCTATTTCTTGTCTGGCAGTAACCTGATTAATGCCTTCTATCTGATATTCAATAGGGTCTTCGACTGTTATAATATTTTTCTCGGGCGTATGGACATATCTCATAAGAGAATAGAGCGTGGTGGTCTTGCCGCTTCCTGTCGGGCCGCAAACAAGTATCATGCCGTGAGGCCTGGACGCGCATTTCTTCATCTTATCCAGAGCATCTTCGCTGAATCCTAATTTATCAATATCCAGTATCCCCTGGGATCTATCCAGTACCCTCAGCGCTACTTTTTCGCCCTTGCTTGAGGGAAGGATACTCACCCTGAAATCTACGTTGTTATTATTTATCTGTAGTCTGAACCTGCCGTCCTGCGGAAGGCGGCGCTCGGCAATGTTTAACTCAGACATGACCTTTATTCTTGAAACAACGGAGTCATGCATGTTTTTAGGCAGCGCCTCCGCCTCTTTCAATACCCCGTCCACCCTGTATCTGACGCGCACTGAATTTTCCATGGGTTCTATGAGTATATCGCTGGACCTGGTTCTTATCCCATTCTCAAGAATCATGTTTGTCAATTTCACGACAGGCGCTTCTTCCACCAGCCTGAAAAGCTTTTCGGAATCCACGCTTTCCTCTGCCTCGCCTACCTGAATAATTTCCATTTCCTGTGTCTTTAAATCTTCTATTAACTCTTCTATCACTTCGTGAGTATTCTCTCCGTAATACTGATCTATCGCGTCCTGAACCTCTTTTTGAGAACTGATAATGATGCCTATATTAAGGCCCGTGAGAGACCTGAGATCGTCTATCACGAATACATTCAATGGGTCAGCCATGGCAACGGTAAGCATACTGCCGACTTTTGAAACAGGTATTATTTGATACTTATTTGCCGCATCGGCCGGAATAAGTTTTAAAAGTTCGGGATCTATTTTAAAACGCGCCAGAGATAAAAGCGGGATGCCAAGGCCCTGGCTGAGAACTGATATCAGGTCTTTTTCTGTTATAAAGCCTGACTGAACGAGAATGGTTTTGAGGGAACCGCCCTTTTCTTTCTGGATCTTCAATGCCTTATCCAGATGGGCTTTTGATATGGCTTTATTGTTAATCAATAATTCTATCAGGCGCTCTTTTAATGAATACATAATTTTTTCTTCTCGACTTCGCTCGAAGAATATTGTTCGAGCGGACGCTGCGTCTAATTACGCGAACCCAGTCGAGAACTATTTGTAATATTTCCCTATCGCTTTTTTGATATCAGCCGCCGTGCTTACAAAAAGCTGCACGTATAAACCCGACAAAAGCGCGATGTCTTCTACTGCCTGGCTATTCAAAGGGTTTGCCATTGCTATTGTAAGATTAGAGCCTATCTTATCAACAGGGATGAGACAATACTGTATCGCGACATTTTTAGGGACTATCTTTACGATTTCCGCATCGATTTCATAATTTTCCAGCGGTAAATACGGAAAACCGTATTGAGCTGTAATGGCCTGGGCAATCGCCTCTTCGCTGACATAGCCTAAATCAACCAGCACCTGGCCTATCAACCCGCCTTTATCTTTCTGAACCTCAAGGCTATGGTGAAGCTGGTCTTTGGTTATAAGGCCCATCTCGACTAAAAGTTCTCCCAATTGTTTTAAATTTATACGATTAGCCATATCACTTCTCGACTCTGCTCACAAGATATACTCTTATGACTGCTCGAAGAATAATATTGTTCGAGCGAACATTACCAGCTATGCATGTAAGCCCAGTCGAGAACTCCTGATTATTTGCCACGCAGTATCCTTTCCATATCCTGCACCTCTGCAGTGCTCGCCAGCGCTTCTTCTTCCGAGATATCACCTTTTTTACAAAGCTCAAAAAGCGCCTGATTCATAGTCTGCATATTATCCTTCTGGCCCGTTTGGATCACGGAATATAACTGATGCATTTTTGATTCTCTTATCAGGCTCTTTACCGCATTATTCGCCACAAGGACTTCCACTCCCAAGACCCTGCCTTTTCCGCTCTTGCGCTGTAATAACTGCTGAGACAGGACGCCGATCAATACAAAAGAAAGCTGAGTCCTGACCTGCGCCTGCTGCCTTGAGGGAAATACGTCTATAATACGGTTTATTGTCTGTGCGCTGTCAGAGGTATGAAGCGTCGCGAAAACAAGATGGCCTGTTTCCGCTATAACAAGTGCGGCTTCTATTGTCTCTAAATCTCTCATTTCTCCTACGAGTATGACGTCAGGATCTTCTCTCAGCATGTGTTTAAGCCCCTGCGAAAAAGAATGAGTATCGCTCCCGACCTCTCTCTGGTCTATTATGGATTTCTTATTTGAATGCACATATTCTATGGGATCCTCTATTGTTATGATATGACAATCCCTGTTGGTATTTATATAGTCTACCATTGAGGCAAGGCTCGTGGATTTTCCGCTCCCGGTAGCTCCGGTAACAAGCACAAGGCCTTTTTGCCTGTTGCAGAAATCCCGTACCACATTTACAGGAAGGCCGCATTCCTCAAAACCCATTATCTTAAAAGGAAGCAACCTGATAGCGGCGCCCACGCATCCTCTTTGAAAAAACACATTTACCCTGAACCTGCTAGCGCCCTGCATCGTAAACGCGAAATCCAGCTCCTTGTCTCTTTCAAATCTATTTTTCTGCTCGTCCGTAAGGATAGAATATACAAGGCTTTTCACTGAAGCCATGTCCGGTATTTCACTGCCTGAGGATATCAAGTTCCCGTCTATCCTCATGTGCGGCGAAATCCCGGCGCCTAAATGTAAATCAGAGGCTCCTTTTTGAACGGCTTCTCTTAATAATTGACCCATGTCTCTTGCCATTTTCTCTCCTTCCCAATGTCTAAGGTTACACTCTGACATTGTCAGAGTGTAACCTTATCAGGGCAGCAATTTAAACAACCACTCTATTCTTGCCGAGGGACTTGGCGGTGCGGCCAAGCCTCTCAGCCTTTTCCATGAGTTCTTCTGCCGTAGAACCGTCTATAGGATTCTCGCTCACGCCTATGGAAACGGTCAGCTTTTTACCGAACCCTGCTGACCTTCCCATGCCGTCTTCTATCTTTTTTCTTATCTCCTCCGCTACGTGAGCAGACTGCCTTTTATTTTTCTCCGGCAATATTATCATAAACTTATCATCGCGCAGGCGGCCTAACCTGTCGGTTTCCGTCACAGAGCCCTGCAATATAGCGCTGATATCTTTTAAAAGCGCTTCTGATTTTGCTTCGCCGTGAGCCGCGCAAAAAATCTTAAAATCATCCACGTCTACCAGGAGATAACCGCACGGCCTCTGATACGCGATAGCCCTCTTTATCTCCTCGTCCAGCCTGGTTTTCATATAATTATAATTATACAGGCCCGTCACCTCATCTTTTATGGAAAGCTCTTTTGATTTTCTGATAAGCCTATCGTTTTCTACCGCTATCGAGATCTGCTTGGCAAATACCTTCAGCAGTTCTCTCTCTTCATCCGTAAAAATAAAATTTTCTTCGTTATTGCCTACTATAAGCGCCCCGGCCGGTTTACCGGCAGTCGTCACAGGCAGGCTGATAATATTTTTTAATTCCAGTTTTTTCGCTAAAATATCAGGGGCTATTTCGGCCTGTTTTAACTTCAGTCCGGCCAATTTGTTTTTTTCGATATTGCAGCTGGCCGCCGCGGCATAATCTTGCGAGCCTTCATCCATAAGCATCAATAATGAAACGGCGTTATTTTCTACGTCTGACACTTTCTGCATTATAAAACCCAGGATGATATTCAGCTCTTTTGAAGACGAAATAATATTTCCTATCTGCAAAAGCCCTGAGAGCGCAAGGACTTTTTTATTTATCTCCAGGTTTATACGCTTTGTTTTCTCGCTATAGGCCTTCAGCTCATCCATGTTCTCTCTTATCTTCTGCGTCATGATGTTCAGGGATTTGCTCAGGTCGCCGACTTCGTCTTCCCTGTTTATATCTATGCTTTTTGTCACGTCGCCTTTTGCTATTATCTTCGCATCTTCCGCCATCTTTATAATAGGGTCTATCATCTCTTTTGTGATATAAAGGCCTAACAGGGATATAAATATAGATATGAACAATATAAAACTTATACTGCCTAAAGAAAGTCCAAAAAATAAATTTATATTGGGAAAGATATACGTTATAACAAGCCAGACGCATACCAATATCGGAATAATCGACGACAGGGAAAAAGCTATCATGGTTTTGTATCTTAAGCCCTTCGGGACCATTGACATGTCTTTTAATAAATCTAGCATATACGCCTCTCAATTTTTGTGAAGCAAAAATTGATCCCGAGCGGTCATATGTTTGCATATTACCGCGAGGGACATTATTAACTTAAAGTATACAATACAATCTGCATAAATTCAAGCGTAGGGGGCAGGTAACCTGCCCCCTACAGCGTTATTTTATAAACCCCCACGGTAAGATTTCGTTTTTTTCTTTTCTCTTAAGATAAATTTCCGGGTCAACGCCTGTTTCCTGAAAGGCATGATCCCATAGATTATAATTAAAATTTTCCGTCCACGCCTGGAGCCTCAAGCCCTTCTCCCACGCTTTCAATATAACCTTCCCTATACGCCTATCGCCTCTGGCCAATATCGCCTCAATTTTACTGGTTTCCGGATTATGAAAATCTGCCTTCGCCCTTGAGCATAGGGCATAGAGCATAGAGCATAAATGCCTCTGCTTTCCTTTTAAAGTTTCGAGGTCCTCCATTCCTTCCCGCTCAAAATCAGAATGCGGTTTTGGTATAAAAGGGTTGATGCTTAAATTGACATTCTTTATTTTACCTGTCAGGCTCGCGATCGCGTCCAGGTCCTCAAAGGTTTCGCCGGGAAGGCCTATCATGAAATAAAGTTTTACTTTCCTCCACCCGGAATTCAACGCGCCTCTGGATTTTTCTATGATTTCTGCGTCTGTTATTTTTTTATCCAAAGTGCTCCTCAGGCGTTCACTGCCTGCCTCAGGGGCAAAGGTAAGCCCGGCCCTTCTTAACGTATCTATTCCGCTGCGTTCTTCAAAAGTGCTCACCCGCAAAGACGGAAGAGATATTTTTACGCCAAGCGGTTTAAATTTTTCTTCAAGTCTTCCAGCAAGCTCTTCAATATGAGGATAATCTCCGGACGAAAGAGATAATAATGATATCTCTTCGTAGCCCGTGTTTTTAACGGATTCCTCGGCTATTTCCATGATCCTGTCTACGGATCGTATTCTTAAAGGATGGAAGATTTTACATGCCTGGCAGAACTTGCATTTGTGCGGACAGCCGCGCATTATCTCTATACCTATCCTGTCGTGCACGATCTGTATATACGGGACAACTATATCAGTAGGAAAAAATGAATTGTCGAGGTCTTTGATAATACGTTTTTCTACACAATACTGTTCGAGCAAGGCAATGCCTTTATCTTCTCGACTCTGCTTTCTTAATATGCTTTCGTGACCGCTCGAAGAATATTGTTCGAGCGACCCGCCAATAGTTCTTCTGGCGGGGAGCCGAGAACTATTTAAACTTGGCACGTAAACTCCTTCTATTTTCGCCAGCTCTTTCAATACAGCGCTCTTTGCTCTATGCTCTCTGCCCTCTGCCCCTTGAA
>PEUD01000052.1:6263-6785 GCA_002780805.1 Candidatus Omnitrophica bacterium CG02_land_8_20_14_3_00__42_8
GGTTCAGGGTTGAACGCGGCCGGCCCGCCTGCTATTATAACAGGATCCCCGTCTCTTCTTTCTTTGGAACATAACGGCACGCCTCCCAGATCCAGCATGTTTAAAATATCAGGATAATTCATCTCATACTGGAGAGAAAAACCTATGATGTCGAATTCCTTTAAAGGCCGGGACGACTCCAGAGAACAAAGATTCTCCTTTCTGTCTCTTAATCTTTTTTCCATATCAGGCCACGGGGCAAAAACTCTTTCGCAAATCACATTTTCCTCTCTGTTTAATATCCCATAAAGAATTTTCATGCCCAGATGGCTCATACCTATCTCATAAATATCCGGAAAAGAAAGCGCTATTTTCAAAGCACCGGCCGTCCACTCTTTATGGACCGCGTTCCATTCGTTATTTATATATCTTCCGGGCCTTAATATATTTTCCATTCATGCTCCATTTCGCACAAGTTGACAAACAGACTGTGTCGTAATCCTCTCTGCTGAATTATAATACACAATATATTGTAGTTGCCCA
>PEUD01000021.1:0-6270 GCA_002780805.1 Candidatus Omnitrophica bacterium CG02_land_8_20_14_3_00__42_8
AATTATTAAAAAGCTCTTTTAAATCTAAAAAAGCTTTAAAACTAATTATTTTAATCTTTCTTAAACCTCCAGGGAAGGGGGTACGATGTCTATTCCCATTCCCGTCCCTATTAAAAATTCCCCTTTACAAAATTTTCTCTGCCCTGTATAATAACCTCATTATGAAAAAAGCCGGGCGTATAAAGATACGTAAGGCTTGGAGTATGAACCCCATGACAAGGGTAAAAAAGAGCAAAAAAATCTACTCAAGAAAAAAATTTAAAAAGGGCATAGAAAATGAAACTGAAATTTGGAATTCCTAAAGGAAGCCTCGAGGAAGCTACTGTAAGGATGTTTAAAAAAGCAGGCTTTACTATAAATATAGGATCTAGAAACTATTTTCCTTCAATAGACGATGACCAAATCCAGCCGTTTCTATTAAGGGCGCAGGAGATGGCAAGGTATGTCGCTGACGGAGCTCTTGATTGTGGGATTACAGGCAGAGATTGGACTATTGAAAGCCAGAGGGATGTGGTAGAGGTCTGTGAGCTTATATACGGCAAACAGGGCCTGAGGCCTGTGCGCTGGGTCCTGGCTGTTCCGAATGATTCAAAGATAAGAAAACCAGAAGACCTGAAAGGCAGACGCATCGCGACAGAGCTTGTAAGCGCTACAAGAGAATATTTTAAGAAGAAAAAGATAAATGTGGATATAGAATTCAGCTGGGGCGCTACTGAGGCAAAGGCCGGCGCAAGATTGGTGGACGGAATAGTAGAGCTTACTGAAACAGGTGCGAGCTTAAGGGTAAATAACCTGAGGATAGTGGACACTATATGCAAATCTACGACTTTAATAATAGCCAATAAGGCATCGTGGAAGGATTCATGGAAGAGGGAAAAGATAGAAAATATAGCGCTGCTTTTACAGGGCGCGATTCTCGCCGAAGAAAAAGTTGGGCTTAAAATGAACGTGGAAGAGAAGAATCTCAATAAAATCATTTCTGTCCTCCCTGCGATGAAAAACCCCACAGTCTCTTATCTATCTAAAAAAGACTGGTGCGCGGTAGAGACCATAATAGACGAATCAATTGTAAGAACTCTTATCCCTAAGCTCAAACAAAACGGGGCACAGGGTATAATAGAATACCCGTTGAATAAGGTGATATATTAATTTTAACAAGGAGGGGGCCATGCCCTGCGGCAGAAAGAGAAAAAGAAAGAAAATAGCAAGACATAAAAGGAAAAAAAGACTGCGAAGAGATAGGCATAAAAAGAAATTGTGGTAATATGTTGTGTAGGGGCGGGTTTCAAACCCGCCCCTACAAATTCTACACCATTGATGATGTCCCCAAGATATTTTCTCACACTAGGTTTTTTAGCCATATTCATAGCTAATCTGACAGGGTGTGCGTCTACGGCGCCCGCCAGAAAGAACTTTCCGGCTGTCAATAAGAGATCTCAAGAAAAACTTTTAAGTTTAACCAGAAAAAAAGACACCCCCAGGGTGTCTTCAAAGGCGCATGCTCATTATTCAACAGGCATGATATATGACAATGAAGGCAAGACAGCCGAGGCCATAGCTGAGTATATGAAGGCGATACAGTTAGACCCTGAAGCAGCGCCTCTTTATTACAGGTTAGGCGCAAGCTACATAAAATCCGGCCAGCTCAATCTTGCTATAGAAGCGCTTCAAAAAGCAAAAGGGCTGGATAAAGAAAACACCAAATCCAAATTTTTATTGGCCCTTATATACACCTCGCAGAAAAAATTTGATGAGGCGACAAAGGAATATGAAGAGATTTTAAAATCAGAACCTGGCGATCTTGCCACTCTGACGTCTTTAGCCGATCTTTATATACTTGGCCAGGACATGGATAGAGCCATCAAGGTATATGAAAATCTTGCCGCAGAGAAAAAAGATTCGCCTGTTATATATTTTAATCTCGGGATAGTTTACGCGAGGGCGGGCAGGGTTGGCGAAGCTATAAAATCTTTAGAGAGAGCGGTTGAATTAAAGTCTGATTACATCGAAGCCCATTTGGGCCTTGCGGTCCTTTTTGAAATACAGAATAAAAAAGATGAGGCGCTTTTACATTACAAGAGATCCCTCGAACTCGATCCCAGTAACAGCAGGGTGTATCGTCAGCTAGGCCAGCTTTATTTTGAGATGAACGAAAAAGAAGAAGCCATAAAGCAATATGAAAAGGTAATCCGCATGGACCCCGAGGATGCGGAAGCTTATATTGAATTAAGCTACATTTATATTGCGCTGGAGAAAATAGATCAGGCAATAGCTGTTTTAAAAAATGCGCTGAATCTTGATAAACGCCAGGCGGATGTGCATCTCGCCATAGCATTTTGTTATTCTGAAAAAGGAGACAAAGAAGCGGCAGTCGAGGAGTATAAAAAAAGCATAGAGATAGACCCTTTTAATCCGAAGGCGCATTTTTATTTAGGCGCTGCCCTGGAAGAAGCAGGCAGGAGAGAGGAATCAATATTGAGGCTGAAGCATTCCATAGAGTTAGACCCGGAGAATCCGGAGGCGTTGAATTATTTAGGGTATATATATGCGGAGGAAAATAAAAATCTTGACGAGGCAGAAGCTCTTATAAAAAAAGCCCTGGGTTTGAGCCCTGAAAACGGCGCTTATGTAGATAGTCTTGGATGGGTTTATTTCAAAAAAGGTATGTTTGATGAAGCCAGAAAAGAGCTTGAGAAGGCGAAAGAAATAATCGGTGAAGACCCGGTTGTTTACGATCACCTGGGAGACGTTTATTTTAAGACAGGCAGTTTAGATAAGGCGAAGGAAGCATGGACTAAGTCGCTTGGATTAAAAGAGGATGAAAAGGTAAAGGAAAAACTGAGCTCGCTTAAACCGAAATGACAAAAGTTCTCGACCCGTTCGCCACTGTAACAATGGCGAACTCGCTCGAACAATATTAGTCTTTGAGCGGAGTGAGTCCCTCGACTTTGCTCGGGATAAACTTCGCGAACGAAGTCGAGAAGAAAGATTATGACAAAACAGCCTAATATCAATGAGCTAAAAAGAATTGCAAAAGAGATAAGGATTGAAATTGTAAAGATGCTTAATTGCGCCGGTTCCGGCCACACCGGAGGGTCTTTATCGATGGTAGAGCTTCTGGTAGGCTTATATTTTTATAAATTCAGATGCGAACCGGATAAGCCGCTCTGTAACACGCGCGACATATTCGTACTGTCAAAAGGACATGGCTGCCCTGCGCTATACGCTGTTCTTGCTCAGATGAATTTTTTCAACAAAGAAGAGCTGTGCACTTTGAGAAAGATAGGCACTAGGCTCCAGGGCCATCCGCAGCGGGGATTGCCGGGCGTGGAAACATCCAGTGGTTCACTCGGCCAGGGGCTTTCTATTGCCAACGGTTTTGCTTTAGGGGCAAGGCTTAATAAAGACCCAAAGCGCATATATTGTCTGATGGGCGACGGAGAATTGGACGAAGGCCAGATATGGGAAGCGGCGTTGACAAGCGCTCATTATAAGCTGGACAGCGTATGCGGCATAATCGATTATAATAAATTTCAGATAGACGGAAAGATTCAAGATGTAAAAGGCCTGGAGCCGTTGAAAGCAAAGTGGCAGGCGTTCGGCTGGGAGGTTTTTGAGATAGACGGCCATAATCTCAAAGAAGTAGCAGATGCTTATGATAAAGCGGAGAAAGTAAAAGGCAAACCAAGCATGATTCTCGGCCACACCGTGAAAGGCAAGGGTGTTTCGTTTTTTGAAAATAAAAATAAATATCATGGGGTAGCTCCGAATAAAGAAGAATTGGAACGAGCGTTAAAGGAGTTGGAACTGCAATGATACAGACATATGGATCAAAACCAACACGGGATGGATTTGGAGAAGGGCTTGTAGAGCTTGGCACAAAACGCGAGGATATTGTTGTCCTTTCGGCAGACCTCACGGAATCAACGCGCGCCGTGTGGTTCAAGGAAAAATTCCCGCAGAGATTTTTCTCCATGGGCGTGAGCGAACAGGACATGATGGGTACGGCGGCAGGCCTTGCGTTATCAGGGAAGGTGGTTTTTGCGTGCACGTTTGGCGCGTTTGCCGCAGGAAGGGCGTGGGACCAGGTAAGGGTTTCTCTCGCGTACATGAAAACAAACGTAAAGATAGTCGGCACGCATGGCGGTATATCAGTGGGAGAAGACGGGCCTACTCATCAGGCAAACGAAGAGATTGCTCTCATGAGAATCCTCCCAAACATGACTGTTATAGTTCCGTGCGATGCGCTAGAAGCGAAGAAAGCCACTATTGCCAGCGCTTCTCACGAGGGCCCTGTGTATCTCAGGCTTGGCAGAAGCGGAGTACCTCTTATAACAAAAGAAGAAGATATCTTTGAAATAGGCAGGGCTAATTTGTTGAAAGGCGGTAAAGACGTTACAATCATAGCCTGCGGCATGGAAGTATATGAGGCGTTATGCGCCGCGGAGGCATTGAAAAAAGAAAATATATCGGCCAGGGTTATAAATCTACATACAATTAAACCCATAGACAGGGACATTATAATTAAAGCCGCGGAAGAAACAGGCGCGATTGTTACTGCCGAAGAACATACAATAATGGGCGGGATGGGCAGCGCTGTAAGCGAGGTCCTGGCGCAAACTTTCCCTGTGCCTATGGAATTCATAGGAGTTCAAGACAGATTTGGAGAGTCAGGAGATCCAAAAGAGTTATTTAAACTCTTTGGCCTTATGTCGGATGACATTGTAAAAGCAGTAAAGAAGGCCGTAAGTAGAAAAAATGCGAAAAATTAGAGTTTTTGCCCCGGCGAAGCTGAACCTTTATTTAGATGTTCTTGGAAAAAGGCCCGACGGATTTCACGATATAGAAACGATCTTTGAAAAAATAGACCTCAGGGATGAAATAATAATAAAAGAAAAAGGCAGAGGTGTAAAAGTAAATGTAGACGCGGCTGATTGCAGCCAGGGGGAAGAAAACATAGTTTATAAGGCAGTACATGCGATTTTTAAAGAAACAGGGGCAGGCCTGAACCTTGACATAGAAATTAAAAAAAGGATCCCTGTCTCAGCCGGCTTGGGCGGCGGGTCAAGCGATGCCGCTTCTACGCTAAAAGCTATAAACACTATTTTTAAATTACGGATACCGGATAAAAGGCTTTTTTCTATAGCGTGTGATATCGGTAAAGATGTGCCATTTTTTATGATGGACGCTTCTTTTGCGATTGCGAGAGGCGCAGGCGAACGGTTAAAAAAAATTAATTTAGATAAAAGGCTTTTTCATATATTGATAAAACCTCCTATCTCTCTTTCTACTGGGATGATGTACGAGAGAATAGATAGATGCGGCTTTTCTATCGGGGCACATTCTCTTAAAGCGGCGCTTTGGGCTCTTAAGAAGATGGACGTGAAGGCGCTCGAAAAAAATTATTATAATATTTTCGAGGATGCCCTGGCCGGAAATAGCGTTCACATAGATAGAATAAAAACTTTGCTGGCCTGTAGCGGTGTTAGGCATAGCCTTTTATCAGGAAGCGGGCCTTCGGTTTTCTGCACTTTTGAAAACAAAGAAGACGCAGAAAACGTTTTTAAAGGAATCCCTAAACGCAAGGGCATGGGGGTTTTTTGCGTGAAGACTTATAGAGGAGGCATCTATGGAAATAACAGAGGTTAGAATTTCCCAGAAAGAAGGAGTTAATAACAAGCTAAGGGCATACGCTGCCATTACTATTGATAATGTGTTTGTAGTCCGAAATATAAAGATTATAGAAGGTAAATCCGGGCTTTTTATCGCGATGCCGTCGCGTAAAATAAAAGAACCGTGCCCCAAGTGCAACCATAAAAATGCAATCCGCAGCAAGTTCTGTAATGAATGCGGCTCACAACTGCCTGTCCAGACGCACCCTGTTTCCCCTAATCCTGAAGCTGAACACAATCTAAGGCAAGCAGAGCATAAAGACATAGCTCATCCGATAACTGCGCAGGCAAGAGAATATATCCAGAAGAAAATCCTGGATGCGTATCAAATAGAGAAGGACAAAAAATAGTTTTTCGTCGTTCGTCGTTCGTGAATTGTGATTCGTAGCCGTTACGAATCACGAACGGCGATTAACGAAAGACGATACTGGGACGTCGTCCAAAGGTAGGACTCGAGAATTTGGATCTCGCTATTGTGGTTCGAATCCACACGTCCCAGCCAGTCAGCACTACCCTGCGATTTTGCGATTAAATCAAAGGGTTTATTATAAGAAACTAAAAGGGTTAGGTCTTTTAAAAAGAAGTTCGAGCCGAGAAT
>PEUD01000021.1:6464-6750 GCA_002780805.1 Candidatus Omnitrophica bacterium CG02_land_8_20_14_3_00__42_8
TCTCACGATTAATATAGACATCTATAAGCCGCTCAATCTTACCATCAAACTCTTTGAGTCTATTCTTGACCTGGCCAGATAGAGAAAAAGAGGCTTTGCTTTCCTCTTGGAATAGTTCTTCCAATCGGTTAGTCATTTTGTCTTTTGTCTCATCATCAATATAGACCTTTGAGATTAGTCTATTCACTTGGGAAAGCAAAGCCTCTGTAGGCAATACTCAAATATGAGCCAAAAATAATAACGGTGGTTCCATTAATAGAATAGACGTATCCGTATAAAGCCTTTT
>PEUD01000050.1 GCA_002780805.1 Candidatus Omnitrophica bacterium CG02_land_8_20_14_3_00__42_8
TGCCGCAAGACACTCATTGGCCTTAGGCATTCCGGCTTGAATAGCTGTTGCGCTGTAACTAAACTTACGTGTCCGCGATGTCCAATTAGCAAATATCTGTATATCTTTAAGATTGCTGTAGTTGTAAACAGTGCCGGTTGCAACATCTGTCATGGAAAGAGATGTAAAATCTACAAGATAATATTGTAATTTTCCGCCAGAATATACAGCTCTCTGATTTGTTGTAACAGCACTGTTTAGCTGGGTAAAAGAAATTGGCCCGAATTTTTCATAACGATTATATGTGTATGTTCTTTTCGCGCCTGTGTTAAAATCTGTAACAGTATGTGTGTAAGCGCCTGCAAGTTTATATAATAAAGTGAATGTACCGTTAGTAAAACCATCATTCCAGCCATCACCGTTTTTATCAGCATCACCGGCATCGGTGGTATCGCCATCAAAATTAGTATCGCCTCTTATCCATTGAACTCTTTTTAGCGTAGCTGCAGACCATTCTTCTGAAAGTTGCTTATAAGCAAGCGCTGCATCACGCAATGCCTCTGCTGCAGGTATAGCATCTGCAGCTTCTTGTTGCGCAATAACTGCATTTGCCTGGGCAGTAACGGCATTAGCCTGGGCAGTAATGGCATTAGCCTTGGCTGTGACAGCATTTGCCTGAGCTATAACAGCATTTGCCTGAGCTGTAACAGCAGCGCTTTGCGCAGCAACTGCATTACCCTGTGCTGTTACGGCATTGTTATAAGCTGTTAACGCGGTATCATATTCCGCCTGCCGCGCAAGGAAAGTATCAACGTTATTAAGATATAACTTGACCTTACCTGTTGCTATGAGCTGGCTGTTATATTTTGAAATTATTGTATTATATGTACTTCTTGCCCCGGTGTAATTTCCGGATGCTATTTTATTTGAAAGGTCTGTAAGGTACGACTCTACGGCGCCATTGGTATTATCACCATAAACAGCCTTTGCCGCGTCATACGCGTTTTTGGCAGGCATGTATGTATTATTGTAATAAGTACTGTAGTCGTTATATGCTGTTTCATATTGGCTTCTTGCCGTGTTGTAAACAGCTAAAGCCGTATTATAAGCTGCCTGCGCTGTCTGATAATCGCCATCAGCTGTAAGCCAAGAATTATAAGCAGTTGTATAAGCGTCTCTTGCTGTAATATATGCTGCATAGGCAGTGTCATATGCATTTTTCTTATTTGTCCAGTCAGTATTTGCGTTGTTATATGCGGTGAGCGCCTGCTGGTATTGCGCGCTTACGCCTGTGAGATTTATAATAGCTTGATCATATTGCTGGTTTGCAACTGTGAGGTCAGATGATATCTGGTTTAATGTTATCTGAGTATTATCTACACTTGTTTGGGCATTACCATGCTCTGCTTGCGCAGTATTATAATCGGTTACTGACTGCTGATATGTTGCTTCAGCGCTTTGATATATACCTTCAAGTGTATTAAAC
Source organism: Candidatus Omnitrophica bacterium CG02_land_8_20_14_3_00__42_8 (assembly GCA_002780805.1). Classification (GTDB taxonomy): domain Bacteria; phylum Omnitrophota; class Gorgyraeia; order Gorgyraeales; family Gorgyraeaceae; genus UBA10183. The sequence continues at coordinate 1,466 of PEUD01000050.1, forward strand.
GTAGCAACAGCCGAATTGTAATTAGATGTAGCTGTATTAACCGCTGCCTGCGCATTGGCAAGCGCTGTGTTCATCTCCAAATAGATTGCATATTTTGCATTATAATCTGCAAGCGCTGTATTATAATTACCAAGAGCCGTCTGATACTCTATTGTTGATGTATCGTACTGCGACTGCGCCAGCAAATAAGCTGTCTCTGCCTGCGTCCTTGCTGCCTCTGCCTCGTGAACATTGGCTGTTGCTATATTAAGCTGAATCATAACAAGGCCTACAGCTCTATCAGTTTCGACCTGCGCCTGCCTGGCTGTTTCAAGAGCTAACCTTGCAGCCTCTATCTCTGCTGATGAAGACTCATTTCTTCCTTTTACTGTGAATTCGCTGTATGTATTTATTCTGTTATGGTCATCATAAAATGTAGATACCCTGGTAGTTGTTGTATATGCCTTATTGCTATCAGTATTTTGGCCGCTTACCAATACATAACCATAAGTCCTGCCTGAATTATCATATATGGCTGAACTTTTCTCGTTTGATGTAACCCAGTTAACATCAGAAACAGAACTTGTATTATGAGAATATTCTTTCTCGGATAATACCTGGCCATTTGCATTGTATAAAATATCTGTTGCAAGCTTGTAGTTTGTCGTAACTACCTTACTGCCTGATTCAACCTTATCATGCAGCTCAATCTTTTCTTTGTATTCCCTGGCCCTGCTTGCATCTTTTGGGCTGTTGTTATTCCAGTAATTGGTATATTCCCTGGTGATAATTGTCTTGTAATCGGTCAGAGTTGATGATGTCGGAGATATCTTTGAATGCTGTATTATCTCATCTTTATACCTGTAAATCCTGCCGGCAAGGTCATAAATCATGCCTCCTCTAAAGACATTGGCTATCCAGTTTGTTGCAGTAACGCCTGCAGTATCTTTGGTATATTCTCTTTGGCTTAATGCCTGGCCTTTAGAATAATATGTTATTTCCTCCACCAATCTTGAACTTGTTGAAATAGCGTTGCCTTCTGTGCCCCAATAAAGCTTTATTTCATCCTTGTAGCTTTTTACACGGCTGCCGTCTACTGTGTTATCATCATAATAAGTGGTAGATTTTCTTTCGGTTGTGGTCTTATATTGATAATTAGCATTACTTACAGTTGTTGACTTTTGTATGGTTATATCAATAAATGTCTTTATTCTGCCTGAGGTATCGTAGGTAATGCCGGATCTCGTATTTACAGACAGCCAGTTTGTCGTGGTAACGCCTGCTGTATCCTTTGAATATTCAACTTGAGACAATACCTGGCCGTTAGAATGATATGTTACCTCATTCACCAATCTTGAACTTGTGGAAATAGGATCAGCTAATACAATGCCCCAGAAAAGTTTTATTTCATCCTTGTAGCTTTCTACACGGCTGCCGTTTACTGTGTTGTCATCGTAATAAGTAGTAGATTTTCTTTCGGTTGTAGTTTTGTATTGTTCGCTTGCGCCTGTTGAGGTTTGCGAGTACTGAATTGTCTCATCTGTATAGGTAGAAATCCTGCCTGAATTGTCATAAACCATGTTGCTTCTTGAGTTCTTTACGTACCAGTTTGTTTTGGTAACTCCTGCAATATCTTTTGAATATTCAATCTGCGATAATACCTGGCCGCCTGCGTAGTAGGCGATTTCATCAATTATTCTTGAGCTTGTAGAAACAGCTGTTGTGCCGGTTCCCTGATAAAGTATGATTTCTTCTTTGTAGCTTTTTACACGGCTACCGTTTACTGTATTATCATCATAATAAGTAGTGGATTTTCTTTCGGTTGTGGTTTTGTACTGGGAACCGTTAGGCAGTTTCTGCAGAACTATATCAATAAATGTCTTAACCCTGCCTGAATTATCATAAGTGATGCCTGTATCTGTTGTAACGCCTGTCCTGGTATCCTTGGTCTGCCAGTTTGTCTTGGTAATTCCGGCTGTATCCTTTGAATACTCAACCTGAGAAAATATCTGTCCTGATGTGTAGTAAACAATTTCGTCAACCAAGCGTGAACTTGTAGAAACAGCTGTTGTGCCTGTGCCCTGATAAATTACAATTTCATCCTTGTAGCTTTTTACACGGCTGCCTTCTACTGTATTGTCATCATAATAAGTAGTGGATTTTCTTTCGGTTGTGGTCTTGTATTTATTCGTAGTGTCATTTAAACGTTGCAATGTTTCATCTTTAAACGTGGATACCCTGCCGGAATTGTCATAAACAATACTTGTTCTTGTATTCTTGGTCTGCCAGTTTGTTTTGGTGACTCCGGCTGTATCCTTTGAATACTCAACTTGGGACAATATCTGGCCGCCTGCGTAGTAAGCGATTTCATCAACAAGGCGCGAGCTTGTAGAAACAGCTGTTGTGCTGGTACTCTGATATAGAATAATTTCGTCTTCATAACTCTTTGCGCGGCTGCCGTCTACTGTGTTATCATCATAATAAGTGGTAGATTTTCTTTCAGTTGTGGTTTTATATGAAGAATCATCAGGTAATTTCTGCCTGAGATCATCATTAAATTTAACTATTCTACCAGAGTTATCATAAATAACATTTGTTCTTGTATTCTTTACCTGCCAGTCAGTAGCTGTAACACCGGTAATCTCTTTTGTAAATTCAACCTGAGATAATATCTGGCCGGTTGAGTAGTAATTTATATTATTTACTAAACGCGAGCTGGTTGAAACAGTGATATTACTTGTGCCTGAGTAAATCTTTGTTTGGTCTTCATAGCTTTTTATACGAAGGGCATCTGAAGTCTTATCATTGCCGTAGGTTGTTGACAACCTGGTTGTAACTGCCTTATATTTAGAAGTTGTATCGTTTATTGATTGCGAGGCTTCATCTGTAAATGTAAGTATCCTGCCTATAGAGTCATACACTATGCCTGTTTCAACAACGCCGGTAAAACCTGTTCTGTGCGTTCTTGTTGTCCAATCACTATCTGTAACACCTGCAGTATCCTTTGAGTATTCTGTCTGGCGCTTAGTTTGTCCTGTTGTATAATACTGCCCTATCCTAACCAACCTGGAGTTTGTTGAGACAATGATATTCGTAATGCCTTTATATAATTTTATCTCGTCATAGTATTCTTTTACGCGGCTTCCGTTTGCCGTGTTATCGTCAAAATATTTTGTGTCTTTTCTTTCTGTTACTGTTTTATATTTTTCGCTTGCTCCGCTTGATGCCTGGGTATACTGCGTTGTTGTATCTTTATACCCGTAAACTCTGCCTGAATCATCATATGATATGCTGCTTTTTATATTCTCAACCTGCCAATTTGTAGTTGAAATATCAGAGCTGTCACTTGTATATTCTGTTTGCTGCTGAAGCTGGCCTGTTTCACCATACAACATGCCTGTTGCAATGCGATATGACGTATAAACAAGATTAGCGTTATTTATGACGGTTGCGCTCTTATACGTCTTAACGCTATCCTTGTATGCAAGCACTCTGCTTGACTCGTCATATAACGTATATTCCCTATCTGTCACAGTTGCATAATCACTTAAGGTTTCCGAACCATCACCTAACAAGTCTATGGCGCTTCTTTGCGTTAATGTATCTTTAAACGCATCCATCAGGCCTGAACCATTGTATGTAATGCCTGACTTGACTGTCTTTGTGTTAAAATTATAATCTAATGCGCCGACAGGCTTTGTTATATCAGCATAATCTACATATTCTGTCTGCTCTTTTGCCTGGCCTGTTGTATGGAATCCTGTATCATTGTCTATTAAAACAAGTCTGTAAGATGTAGCTATTGGATCTTCATTTTTGTTATCTTTTATGCCTTTATATGTCTCTATTTTATCCTTATACTGAGTAACGCGGTTTTTAGCTCCATATTCGGTCACCATTCTTTGAATCGTAGTCTGGAAATCTTCTGCAACGCTTGTTTGCGCATTAAGAGTTTTCTGCAGGCTAACATCAGTAAAAGTAGACACCCTTGCCGAATAATCATATATTATATTTGTTCTTGTTGTTTTTGAATTATAGTTATAATCCGCATCGAGTAAAGCCTTGGTTATTGGAATATCATCAGAATACTCGGTTTGCTGCAAAACCTGATCTGTTTCATCATCATAGCCCATACCTGTTATCAGGCGGTAATTGGTGGAAACCACTATTGGCAATGTGCCGAAATGCAGCATAACCTTATCGCTGTATCCGGATATACGGTTATGTACATCATCATACTCTGTGGAAAGACGCTCTACTGTGGTATTGTAATCAATTATAGCGCCGCCCGTAGAATAACTTTTTTGCGTGGTTACATCTTTAAATGTGCGCACCCTACGCGCTGAATCATATTTCATATCGCTTCTTACACTCTTAGTCTGCCATACAGTAAGAGTCGGTACTGATTCATCGTTATTATATTCTGTCTGCTGTTTTACAAGGTCTGTGTCACCATAATATACTATATCTGAAACCCACCTGTAAGTTGTGGACTTTGGAGTAGGATTGCTAGCGCTTTTTTCGCCTTCATAAAAATCTATTCTGTCTTTATAACTTAAAACGCGATTACGATTATCATATGTAGTATCTAAGCGTATTGTTACCCTATCATACGGCTTATTACCATCCTTAGTATGTGTTTTCTGCGTTGCCTTATCTGTAAAAGTTTTAAGCGTGCCAAATTCATTGTAATATATACCGGTTCTTACTGTCCTTGAAACCCATCCGGTTTCATAGCTTTGCTCATTAGCAGGCTTATCATTATGCAGGTATTCAGTTGTTGCAGAGGCCTGACCTGTAGCATGATATGCATCTATAGTGGCTCTGCGGTATGTGGTTGATATCAGATCGCCATTGGTGTCATAAATTGCGGTTGTTTCGTTATGTGCTTTTACCCTGCTTGTTACTGTATCATACTCGGTTTTTGTCCTTGATGTATGAATATCATATGTGCTGCTTCCAACAGCAGACACCATAGCTGCAGGGTCAATTTTTTCTGTGCGTATATCTTTATATGTTGAAATAAGGCCCAGGGAGTTATATAAAATACCTGAACCTGCTATCAGGCCTCCTCTTATTGTCTTTATATTAAACACAAAAATAGTCGCCGTGCTGTTAAGGCTTGTGTATTCTTCCTGCCACTTTACCTGGCCTGTAGCATAATAATCGTCATCTCCTATTATGGTAAGAGTGCTTGTGTAAGAATTAGTACCAACTACCTCTGTTTTATCTCTGTACTTATTCATCCTTCCTGTATTATCGTTATAAACTACTAGCTCTCTAGTGGTAATGCTATCATACGCTACAGGCCCGGATGATTTTTGCGAATATTGCGTTCTTGTATCTTTAAATGTAGTTAATCTGCCGAATGCGTTATAGCGCATTTCTGATTTTATATTTTTTGTATCAAAATTTGATACTGTAACAGCGGCGTTAAGTTTTGAATATTCGGTTTGTTTTTTGATTTGGCCGAGCTCATCATAATCCGTATCCGCTATTTTCACCAATGAATATGTAACCGCATTACCCAGTTTGGAGCTTTCATTGTATTCAGATATCCTTCCTTTATTATTATAAGTTGTGCTCGTCCTTTCTATTGTAACTATGTAGCCCGCAGTAGCAGTATCAGATGTTTGCGAATCCTGCGTCTTTTCTTCATTGTAATGATAGAGGCGGCCGTATTCATCATAAGCATCGGTTGCTGTTGCTGAGAAGCTAACCGTTAAATCAGATGATACCTTAACGCCTGTTGATCTGTCTTTGGACTGTATTTTATCAGTGTAGGTCTTTATCTGGCCAAGAAGATTATATTCGATTAAGGACCTTGTTATGCGGGTATCTGCCTGGCCTTCTCTGCCGACTGATTCAATGT
>PEUD01000147.1 GCA_002780805.1 Candidatus Omnitrophica bacterium CG02_land_8_20_14_3_00__42_8
AAGACGATATTGGATTGGAGATACGCCCACAGAAGCCCTTACTAAAGCTAAAGAAGAATTCCCAAATAAATTATTTTATTTTTTACAAGTAGGTTCATCCGCAACTTTTAATATTCAATCCATAATAAGCCGCTCACATCTAAAACCAAAATATGATTTTGCACGGCAGTATTGATGACAAAAATCAGCTTTGGGTACCAATTGAAGTAGCTGGGGATACTGAACACAGAGAAATCTCCGCACTTTTAGATACTGGTTTTACAGGTGAGTTAGTATTGCCCCTTCATATTGCTGTGCCTCTTGGTTTAAAACTCGTTGGCATATCTTCTTGTACATTAGCAAATGGCCTGGAAACAAAACAGATGCTTTTTTCAGCATCTATAAATTGGGGTACGCAGAAACGTTTAGTAACAGCAATTGTTGTCGCAGATATAGAAGAAGTTTTAATGGGAGTTAGCCTTTTACATGGCTATACTCTATTAGTAGATTATCAGCAAAAACAGCTTGTTATTAAAGAGCCCGGAACAGATGATCCTCAAATAGCTGGTTCAGCAGGTTCTACAGAGCAGAAATCATAAGTTATGCACTTAGTTTGGATAAAATGTACTGGAGAGCAATGGTGCCCATTATTAACTGTAAATTTGGCTCATTCTCATTTTGATGGACTTGAGGGAGTTTATATCATCTGGCATGGCCAGCCAGATCCCGCGGTTGTTTACGTGGGACAAGGCAATATTAGAGATAGATTAACACAACATCGACAAGATCCCGCTATTTTAGCTTACGAAAAACAGATATTATACGTTACATGGACAAGAGTAAGCTCTGAATACAGAGATGGCATTGAAAGATTTCTTGCTGAATCATGGAAGCCAAAAGTAGGTCATAGTTACCCATCTGCCACTCTGATACAGGTCAATTCTCCTTGGCAAAAAGAACAAACCTAAATAAAAAATCAGAACAGTTACAATTTCCTACCTCCCAGACATTATTTTCTGCCCTTAAACCTATTGCCTATCATGGATACCTTCCGCCGAAGGCGGCCGAATGAGAAGAATAGCTCCGTCTACAGCTCTTCGAGCGTGTCAGATAGGGCGGGGTTCCCTGTCTGACACGCGGGGTGAGTAGCCCCATAATTAAGCTGTAGTTTACATAACGATAGTTATGTAAAAGGAGCTAAGCCAGTAATCACCGACCCTTATACAGATAATAAAGATAAAGGGCATACAGGCATTAAGCACGAACCCGACTGCGTAGCAGACGGGACACAGTCATCGCCGAAGCGATGTCTGTGGGTGATTAAAGGAAAATAATAACACAGTTTTTGAGGCAACCCGCAAAAAATGTGTTGTTATTTTCTGGTGCCTGTATGCGTTCCATAATCCCTTTATTATCTGTATAAGGGGAACCGACTATAGTGGACACTATAGGCGGTTAGGTGATGTATGGCGGTTCTTCGAATGGGTTTGTGATGTTGATGTGTTGAAGAGTTTCTATGTATTGGCGTGTGACCAGGACATCGAGGCGCTTGATATATCGAAGACAAACGGATAAACATGGCGATGACAGTTTTTAGTTGTCGCAGCGAACCGCAACAATCGAAGCGTTAGCATTGGACACCTTAAAATGAATTTGATATATCGCAGCGTTACGCACTCGTTTGGAGTTAGCATTGGACGTTTGAGTTGGCTTTGAATTATCACGCGAAACGTAGTCACATAGAGTATGTCTTGGATGAAGATGTAGCGTAGCGAAGCGTGCCTCCGAAGGACGACTCGCCGAATAGGCGAGGCGGCGGCCGGAGCGGAGCGGGCTCTCGCTTGTGATGTAGCGACACGACGAATAGGAGCGTCGCGGGCATAGGAAAGGAGAAGCGAGCCGCGAAGCGGCGAGCGGTCGGCGGGCGGGCGTATTGTCTTTTGGGTAAAAATCTTTCTTTTTTAGATTAATTTTTAAGATCTAACTTAGAATATAGCGGCGAAAATCTGAGAGAGTCAACTTTGAATGTACATATGGTAGCGATAAATAACCGGGTGAAAAACAATTGCGTTTAGTCTATCTCCTCTGGGTTAGAATAGTAAAAAAGGGCAAGAAGAAAAAAAGATAGACTATATCACGCCATAGGAGTATAATTACAATAGCTCTTTAATATAGACAGACATACCTGTCTATCAAATCAACCGTGAGGAGGTAATGTTCTGTCCTGCTGCGAAAGCAGTGGGGCGGGCGACCCTTGTTTTTACCTCACGGTTGGACTTGGGTTTAAAAATGCTTGCCCCTTTTTTATTTGGGGCAAGAGATAAGGAGGTGAGATAAAAATTTTAAGTAGCACTTGATAAGCAGATTAACAAATCAGTAGTTTTAAAAATGGAGGATATGATGAAAAAGTTATTAGCATTGACAATCTGTTTCATGTTAGTGGGAGTAGTAAATAGTTTTGCAGGGGCGACACAGGAGCATGCATGGGAGTTAGGAACCGAAATATCGCATATTAAATATGAAGAACCAGGCGTGATGAAGGAAGAAGGCATTATGTATGGCTTGATTGGCTCTTATACTTATCGCAATAATTATATGTTAAGAGCAGATGGTAGATTTAGTTTTGGACAGGTAGATTACAAAAATTCAGGAACACTGGACAACATAGATGATTACGTCTGGGAGTTCAGAGGATTGGCAGGTAAGGACTTCCCTGTAGGCGAAGCAACTATTCTTACTCCCTATATAGGTTTTGGCTATAGATATTTAAACGATGATATATCTGGAATGACCACTTCAACAGGTGCAAAAGGTTACGAAAGAGAAAGCAATTATTGGTATTCTCCAATTGGCATAGAAACAATGACTCCATTAAAAAACGATTGGAGTATCGGTGCAACATTAGAGTATGACTATTTTTGGAAGGGAGTACAGAAGAGCCATCTTAGTGATGCCATTGCTGGTGTTAGCGATCTTGAGAATGATCAGAATAACGGTTATGGATTGAGAAGTTCTATGAAATTCCAGAAGAAAGGTGAGAAGATAAATTTTGTAATAGAGCCTTTCATAAGATATTGGAATATCAGAAAGTCAGAAGAACAAGCTATTACATATGCGGGAGTTATTTTTGGCTCCGGGTGGGAACCAAAAAACAATTCTACAGAATTTGGTGTTAAATTTGCAGCAAAGTTTTAAACTTTGCTTATATTACTCTATAGTCATTCCGACGAAGGCGGCCGAATAAAAAGATACCACCGTCTACCTCACCTATGTTTTAGGGTTGCACACGACGAAATGAGTAGCCCCAAATAGATTCTACCCCTAGGCATTAGGTTGGGAAGGATAGGTAGGCAAATGAGGCATTTTTTGCCTTGTTTTTAACCGGGCATCGTAGTATTATATAGCAGTAAGTCACAAAGGAATGGGTAGATGAGGAAAGAATCGGTATATTTGTAATATAAGGCAATCTTAGCATAGGGCTGGGGTTGCCTTTTATTTAAAGGGAGGGATTATGCGAAAGATATGGTGTTTATTTTTGAGCTTTTTATTTTTATCTGGTTGCTCAACAGCTGGTGCTCATTTAAAATCAGTTAAATCAGACACAGCTGATAGGATAACCGTAGGAAAAGTTCAGCGTGAGATTCGTATTGGGATGCCGTCTTCCCAGGTTATCGAAGCATTGGGTTCACCTAACATAGTATCGACAGATGAAAACAGACTAGAAGTTTGGGTCTATGATAAAATGGCTACCGATGTATCTTATTCTAATAATGACGGCGGTGTTTGGTTGATACTTGGAACAGTTGGCGGATCTTCGGGAGCGACATCAAAAACCCAGAGAACACTGACCATAGTTATAAAATTCGACGTGGATAAAAAAGTTCGCGATTTTGCATATCATTCTTCCAGTTTTTAAAGGAGAGATTAGCATGAGAAAAAGACGCAGGTTTTTAAAATTATCCATTATATTTTTATGTCTAGGCATAATTGGTTGTGCTAGTGTCCCGAAAGGCTTTTTAAAGCCTAATGAAGCTGCTCTGGAAAAAAGACAGTTACAAATGAGGCAATATGATACAACTAATGAAGAGCAGATTCTGGCGGCTGTTGCCGGCGTTTTACAAGATTTAGGCTTTACTTTGGATAATAGTGAGACTAAATTAGGATTTGTAGCTGCTTCCAAAAAGGCTGATGCAACGAGCGGTGGTCAGATGGCAGGTGCAGTTTTTCTTGATATGTTGTCTGCTTTAGGCGGTGGTCATGGTAATGCTATGGCAAACTGTGATAAGTCTCAAGTTGTTAAAGCATCAGTAATTGCAAAACCAAGCCTTGATGGAAACAAAATAACCGTTCGAGTTACATTTCAGCGGATTGTTTGGAATATGAGCAATCAAATCAGTAAAGTAGAAACTATTAACGACCCGGAGATATATCAGAAGTTTTATGACGGTTTATCAAAAGCAATATTTTTGGAGGCTCAGAAAATATGAAAAAACTAATGAGATGTTGTGGTATTTTTGTAATTTTATTTTCTATTGCTGTGTTATCTGGATGTGCAACTACAGCTGGAAAGGCTTTTGAGACCAGCGAAAGCCAGGTTAAATTAAGAAGCATGCAGACAAGAGCTTTTGACACAACCGATAAGCAGAAAATGATGCAGACTGTAATGAGTACAATGCAAGACTTGGAATTTGTGATTGATAAAGCTGATTTAACACTAGGCTCCGTTAGCGGTTCTAAATTTCTTGGATATGCAGTTGTTACAATGACAGTAACCGTTAGGCCTAAAGGTGAAAAGCAGTTGTTAGTAAGAGCAAATGCCCAATATGGAATTAAATCTGTAGAAGACCCAGAAACATATCAAGATTTTTTTACCGCTTTGGAAAAAGCCCTATTCTTGACAGCACAACAAGTAGATTAATAAAAGACAAAAACTAAACAATATGAAAAAATTATTGTTGTTATTTCTGTTTGTAGGATTAGTTGGGTGTGCAACAACTTCTTTGTCTACTGCAAAGGAGAAGCATGGAGGCGAAAGAGCTGGAAGGTAGTTTTGATGATGCATATAAAGCAACTCAACAGTAACTTGCTAAACGAAGTAAACGTTAAAACATATAACAAGTCAGGTGATTTCTGGCGTTAGACATAATATGAATATAGATAAACTTATTGAGAATGGAGAGAAGCTACCTTCCGCTGCAAAAGTGTTGGCTGTCAGTTCATATAAGCAATTTATAAATAAATACCCTATTATAGAGAAAATAAAGCCTGAACATTGGGATTTTGTCCTTACGATTGCTGGCATTTTTGTGGCAGTTTCTCAACTCAATCATGAAAATATCCCAGAACAGGATAAAAATGCAATACTTGATACAGTAACAAGTGCTGCAATTGAAATATATCCAAACTCTATAGAAGCATGTGAAGATTGTAGAAATTTTGTTGATCGAACATATAATGAGTTGGCAAGAGAAAAAGAATATAAGGATAATTCAAAATTCTTATTTTCGGATTCCCTCGGTAGTTGGATGGTTTGGAATTTATTTGGTCATGCATCTTCAAATGAAGATGAAAGAAACTTAATTAGAATTTTGGGTGGTTTTCTCGCTCATTCTTTTATTTCATGGTGGAAATAAAAAATGTCTAACAAGTCAATCCAGCGGAAGGGCGATTTCCCGACGCTGATTTAAATCGTTGGACATAAAAGGAAAACGGGGAAATAATGGGATTTTTTGAAACACTTAATGGTTGGAAAAAAATATTATCATTTGAAATTATCTTTGATAATAATAAAGTTAACGTAAAAGTCCAAAAGAATGTTCCAATAATAAAAACCCCCGATTATATACGTTTATGGGCATGTTACGAAGCAAAAATGATATACAACTTGGGTTTCCCTAATAATTTAAGTTCTAATATGGCTATAGGCCTTATCACGAAAATTGTAGAAAATGAAATAAGCAAAGCTACTGATTGCTTTAAGGAAGTCGATATTGATGATGTTATTCAATTCGATCAAAATGTAACAAAAGGGAATACTAAATTTACAGGGGAATTCTACGCAAGAGGTTCACTTAATCGTATAATAAAGACTTGGCTTCCACCAAAGGGGACCGAACAACAAGTGGTATGGTCTAGTTTAACTCTTCTGCAATATGCAATTTTCATGAATAAAGATGATAAAGAATGTCTTGATATTTTGACAAAAACTGCAAGGAATATGGTTGGTCTTTATAAAACAGGTATGGGCACAGGAATTGCTTCGGTAGCAAAAATTCCTACACTTGCGTATATGCAAGCGGAGTCAATCAGCGATTTTGACATAAAATCTCCGAGGAGTTGTCTCTAAAATCCTCCATCTCTTTAAATGGCTCTAATGAGCCAATTTTGGCCACCCGGCCATTTCCCTCGTTTTTTGTTTCCGGATTTTGACATAATACTTTATTAGCGACCAGATCTTCAACTGACTCATAGCTTAAGACCTCCGCTTTTTGCGAATGATAATATGCTAATCTATTTTGCTTGGCTGTAAGCAGATTTTCCTTCCGCTGTTGTCTGATCGCATTTCCCAAGCCCTCATGCTCATCATTAGGCCTTACGTATCCCAATGATGAATGAGGGTGATTATTGTAAAGCCTCTGGAACTTGGTTACCCAGTCGACTACATCCTGAACAGTCTCAAATCCTTCAGGGCAT
>PEUD01000011.1:0-150 GCA_002780805.1 Candidatus Omnitrophica bacterium CG02_land_8_20_14_3_00__42_8
GCACAGGGCTCATTCCAGAGATGCGTTTGCAAAAGGCGCGTTGGATGCGGCGAAATTTTTAGCCGGCAAAAAACCGGGGCTGTATACAATGGCAAACGTTATAGGGGTGAAGTAAGATGGGATTCGAATTTACTGAGAGGTTAAAAAAAT
>PEUD01000011.1:186-4059 GCA_002780805.1 Candidatus Omnitrophica bacterium CG02_land_8_20_14_3_00__42_8
AAAGAAAAGCGGCCGCCGAAGGCCGCGATATTATTGATCTTGGTATAGGAGACCCTGACGAACCTACGCCGGAAGAGATAATAGAATCTTTTTATAAAGCTGTCCAGGATTCAAAAAATCATCATTATCCTTTGGACCAGGGGAGCTCTATTTTTAGAGACAGGATTGCGAAGTGGTACAGGGAAAGATTCAATGTCACCCTGGATCCTGAAAAGGAAATCCTTCCTCTTATAGGTTCAAAAGAAGGTATAAGTCATTTGCCGCTCGCATTCATTAATCCAGGAGATGTTTCGCTGATCCCTGACCCGTGTTATCCCCCCTATAAAGGCGGGACTATACTGGCCGGAGGTACTCCCTGCCTGATGCCTTTAATAGAAGAAAATAATTTCCTGCCGGATTTGAATAAGATAAAAAAGACAGAGCTAAAAAAAGCGAAAATTATTTATATTAATTATCCCAATAATCCGACAGCCGGCATTTGCGAAAAAGATTTTTTTGAAGATGTCGCTGTATTTGCGAAAAAATACAACCTTATTGTAGCCAGCGATGCTGCATATTCTGAAATAGCGTTTGACGGTTATAAAGCTGCCAGTTTTTTAAAAGCCCAAGGCGGCAAAGAGACAGGGGTGGAATTTCATTCTCTTTCAAAAACCTGCAACATGACCGGGTGGCGCATAGGTTTTGCGTGCGGCAACGAAAAAATTATAGCGGGTATAGCCAAGGTAAAATCAAACATAGATTCAGGGGTATTTAATGCGATACAGATGGCAGGCATTACCGCTCTGGATATCGCGGATAAGCATCTTAAAAAGATGAACAGGGTGTACCGTGAGAGAAGAGACATCCTGGTGGACGGATTGAATAAATTAGGGTGGGTTATAAAAAAACCCAAGGCCACTTTTTATGTATGGGCCAGGCTGCCCAAAAGGCATAAGTCATCCATTGAATTTGCAGGGTCGGTTCTAGATAAAGCGGATGTTATAATAACCCCCGGCGTAGGTTTCGGAGAAAACGGAGAGGGCTATGTAAGATTTGCACTCACTGTTTCTAAGGAAAGAATACAGGAAGCAGTGGAGAGGATGAAGAAGGTATTATGATATTGTATTCTTCGAGCGAGCGAAGCGAGTCGAGAAGTTCTCGACTCGGCATCTTCGATGCCTCGCTCGAACAATATTAGTTTTTATGCTGTGTTATATTGGCGTTGGTTCTAATTTGGGAGACAGGAAGAAGCATATAGAAGATGCGATTGAAAAATTAAAAAACATAGAAGGCGTTGAGGTAAAAAGAGTTTCCAGCATCTATGAAACAGAGCCGGTGGGCGGGCCGAAACAGGGCAAATATCTAAACGGCGCTATAGAGATTGAGACCGGCCTTGGGCCAAGGGAGTTTCTTGGAAAATTACAAGATATAGAGAAGGAGTTGGGCAGAAAGAAAACGGTTAAAAACGGGCCGCGCACGATAGATCTGGACATATTATTGTATGGAGACAATAAGATAGACGAGCCTGATTTAAAAATCCCCCATCCGAATATGCGCGAACGCGAATTTGTGATGAAGCCGTTAAAAGAGATATATGAACCCAGCTCTTCCTTATGGATGTGATACATATAGGGAGGAAGAGCTGGGTGAACCCCGCCCTTTCTATTGGAAAGTAATACCTTAAAGTAGAAAGGGCGGGGCGGGATATGTAATCAGAAAGGGAAAGTTGGGTGAAGGTATATAGAGATCCAAGCTCTTTGATAAAAAAAGTCAGGGAAATAAAAAAGCAGGGATATAAAATAGGCCTTGTTCCGACAATGGGATTTCTTCATGAAGGCCATATGAGCCTTGTAAGGAAGGCCAGAAAAGATACGGATTGCGTTATTGTGAGCATTTTCGTAAATCCTGCCCAGTTCGGTCCGGGAGAGGACTTTAAAAAATATCCAAGGGCCCTAAAGAAAGATCTTGTGCTTTGTGAAAAAGAAGGCGTTGATATAATTTTTGCTCCGGAATCAAAAAAGATGTATCCCCGCGGTTATAGCACGTATGTAAATGTGGAAAAAATCACTGATACATTATGCGGCGCTTCCAGGCCAGGCCATTTCAGGGGAGTGAGCACGGTCGTTGCGAAGTTTTTCAATATTATAACTCCGGATATCGCGTATTTCGGCCGGAAGGACGCCCAGCAGGCAATAGTAATCAAGAGAATGGCGGAAGACCTTAACATGGGCGTGGAAATAAAGGTCATGCCTATAGTGCGCGAAAAAGACGGCTTGGCCATGAGTTCAAGAAATGTTTATTTAAACCGGAGAGAACGCAGTGAGGCGCAATGTATTTACAAATCTTTAAAATCCGCAAAAAAATTATTTAATAGCGGAGAAAGAGATTCTAAAAAAATAATTAACAAGATAAAGCGGGTTATAAACAGCCAACCTGATACGAAGATAGATTATGCAGCAATAGTAGGCACAAAAGATCTCAGGGATATAAAGAAGATTTCAGGCGAGGCGCTTATTGCGGTGGCGGTTAAGATAGGCAAGACGAGATTAATAGATAATATAGTGTTAAAATAGTGTTGGTATCAGGTAACAGGTAACAAGTATCAGGTAAAAGCCGAAAGGAGTTAGTTAACATGATGTTCCGCACGATATATAAATCAAAAATACAGGGGGTCATAGTCACAGAGGCTAATCTGGAATATGCCGGCAGCATCACTATAGACGAAGATCTTTTGGACGCAGCCGATATCATTCCAAATGAGCGCGTGCAGATAGTTAATTTGAATAATGGAAGCCGGTTAGAGACTTATGTGATATCCGGCAAAAAAGGATCCGGCGCTATCTGCATGAACGGCGGCGCAGCTCGGTGTGCTGTAGTAGGCGATAGAATTTTGATAATCTCTTATGCAATGATGGAGGCAAAGGACGCAGTAGTATTTAAACCAAAGATTATTTTTGTAAACGAGAAGAATAAAATAACCGGTAAAAAATAAAGGCACGAATTAATGTATAAAAAAGAAGATGATCTAAAGTATAAAAAGAATCTCAAGAAAAAGATCCTTAAGCTTAAAAAGGAGAAACACGCTGTAATAATAGTGCATAATTATCAGCGGGATGAGGTTCAGGATGTGGCTGATATAAGCGGAGATTCTCTTGCGCTCAGCCAGGCGGCGGTAAAAGCGGACGCAAAAGTCATTGTTTTTTGCGGAGTTGATTTTATGGCGGAGAGTGCGTCCATACTCAACCCGGATAAAATAGTCCTGCTGCCTGTCAAAGAGGCGGGCTGCCCGATGGCTGATATGGTTACTGCCGAAAGATTGAAAGAGAAAAAGAAAGAGTACCCTGAGGCGGCCATTGTTTGTTATGTAAATTCATCTGCCGCAATAAAGGCGGAGAGCGATATCTGCTGCACGTCCTCAAACGCCATACAGGTTGTCAATTCCCTCAAAGATTACAAAGAGGTCATATTTATACCCGATAAAAATCTGGGGAGATATGTGCAGCAACATACGCCTGATAAAAAGATAATTCTATGGGACGGATTCTGCCCTACTCACATAAGGGTTTCAAAAGAGGAAGTATTAAAAGCAAAAGAAAAACATCCTGAGGCTGAAGTATTGGCGCATCCTGAGTGCAACCCCGATGTCTTGAATGTCAGCGACCACGTCTGCAGCACGGGCGGCATGTTCAGCTATGTTAAATTATCAAAGTCAAAAGAATTTATTATAGCGACTGAATCCGGCATGCTTTATAGATTAAAAAAAGACAACCCTGATAAAAAATTTTATATGGCTACGGATAGATTGATCTGCCCTACAATGAAACTGACCACTCTGGGGTGGGTTGCTCATTCGCTCGAAGCGATGGAACACGAGGTCAGGATATGCGGGGCAAT
>PEUD01000011.1:4132-6677 GCA_002780805.1 Candidatus Omnitrophica bacterium CG02_land_8_20_14_3_00__42_8
GGTTATTAGAATGGTTAAAAATATAGGGATAATAGGCTGCGGCGCCATGGGTTCTGAGATAGCAGAGTACTTATCTAAGAATCTCAGGGATAAATCGAAAGTGACAGCTATTTGTGATATCAATTCTCAGAGAGCGAAAGAACTTTCTGAAAAGATAAAACCACCGCCTATAGTAACGACAATAGACGACTTGATAAATAAATCAGACTTGATAATAGAAACGGCTTCTCCCTGGGTTTCCGGAGATATAGCGGCAAAGGCAGATTCTTTTAAAAAAGATGTGCTCATAATGAGCACGGGCGGACTTTTAAAAAAGCCGCGCCTCATTGAAAAAATAAATTCAGGCCATTCCTATATCCATATCTCTAGCGGGGCCATATGCGGCCTGGATGGTTTAAAATCCGCAAAGATAGGCGCAATAAAAAGTGTTACCCTCACCACTAGAAAACCTCTAAAAGGCCTCGCGAGTTCTCCTTATTTAAAGGAAAAAAATATAGATATAGAAAAAATAGATAAGGAAACGCTTATATATTCCGGTACCGCAAGGGAGGCGATCAGGTATTTCCCGCAGAATATAAACGTGGCTGTCACGTTGAGTATATGCGGGATAGGGGCGGACCGCACAAGCGTAAGGATATTTACTTCTCCTGGATACACAAAAAATACCCACGAGATAGAGGTGAAAGGCGAGTTTGGCAGTTTTTGGACAAAGACCGAGAATGTGCCTTCCAGGGATAATCCGAAGACAAGCGAACTCGCGATATTTTCAGCGATCGCTAAAATAAAAGAAATTCTTTGATTTAAAATCATAAAGGGGGAGGGGGTGATTAAGGATGGAAAAAGTAATGAAATGCGGAGTAAAGAAACAAAAGGGATATCTTTATTTCATTGACAAACACGGAGATATCTCCAGAGCAAAGATGGCTCGCGGCGGAAAGAAAAAGAAAAAAAGATAAGAGGTCTAAATACTTCGACTACGCAAATCTGCGTCTTTTAAAAGACAGGATGGCTTCGCTCAGTATTACCCTGAGCAATGAGGCGCGGAGTGCCGAATGCGTCGAAGGGTAAATTCGCGTCCCGCCACTTTGCTTTGCAAGGTGGCGGGACTTCGAAATCCCCAATCAGATAAATGCGATTCTTAGTTTTAATCCTGCTTTTCACGCTCCTTGCTGTATCCCAGATAAACACCATAGTTGATTCTGATATATGGTGCCACTTTAAAACAGGCGAATATATTATAAAAAATTTTAATGTCCCGCAAGTAGATCTGTTTTCCTATACGTTGGAAAATCAGGCATGGGTAGATCATGAATGGCTTTCCCAGATTTTGTTCTACGCTGTTTTTGCAAAATTTAGCTGGATAGGGATTAATATGCTTAAAGCTATTCTAATATCTTCATGTTTTCTTATCCTGTTATTTTTTATAATTTCTAGATATAAAAAGTTTATTTACGCGATATTGTTTATATTGCTTTCCGTGCTTGCGTTTGGCTACAGGTCATTTGCAAGGCCGGAGATATTTTCGTATTTATTGCTATGCCTGTTTTTTTATGTCATAGAGGACGGAAGAAGGCTGTATATCCTGCCGATTTTGCAAGTTTTGTGGGTAAATTTGCATGGGTATTTTATATTAGGTCCTATCTTGATATCTTTATATTGCATTGGAGAGTTTATTTCAGGTGATTTAGCAAGAGCGAAGAGATTATGTGTAATTTTTGGCATAAGCTGTCTTGCATGTTTTATAAACCCATATTTTTATAAAGGCGCGGCTTATCCGATAAGAATATTAATAGATATTTTTACTGGAGAGACAGCCACTACGCGTAATGTATATGAATTGATGATGCCTATAAGCGCTAGTTTTGGTAGATATATATTTTTCTGGATTTTTGTTATACTGTCAAGCGTAACTTTTCTGATAAATCTTAAAAAAGCCAGGATGCAGCATGCTTTGATTTTTCTGGGTTCATTCATAGCTTCTTACGCGGCAATAAGAAACATGCCCATATTTATATTCATGGCGATGCCTTTGGCCGCCATTAATTTAAATGAAGCAAAGTTGACCAGAGGTATAATCGAGAAAAAATATTATACTGTTTCCGCATTAGTTATCCTGTCAGCCGTGTATTTTTTTACCTCTAACAGATACTATGTATTTACAAAACAGTCTGCATTTAGAAATACAGAATCTAAGATGACAGGGCTTTTGACACCGTCCAAGGCATGTGATTTCTTAGAAAATAATCGCTTAGAAGGCCGCATGTTCAACAGTATGGATTTCGGGCATTACATAGCGTATAGATTTTATCCTGACAAAAGGATATTAATAGATGCCAGGACAGAGTTATATAGCCGCGATTTTTACAGGTCGTATCAAAGGGCTCATAATTATCATGGAGATTGGCAGGCGCTTCAGGGGAAATATAATTTTAATATTGCGCTTATCCAGCATTTATTCAGCGGCAGGGAACGGTTATTGAGATATTTATATAATAATAAAGAATGGGCCCTGGTATATTATGATGAGAGTTCCGCTATTTTTTTA
>PEUD01000136.1 GCA_002780805.1 Candidatus Omnitrophica bacterium CG02_land_8_20_14_3_00__42_8
AGTAGATACTTCCCTCTTTCAATGCGCAGAATCCTGCCCTTTCTTTTTAGATACACTAAAATCCTTGCCGCTTTATTTTTATCTTCAAAAACCTTTTGAACAAAAGCGGTCGTGATAAGCTTCTGTTTCTCAAACTCTACCCGTGAAATCAGATAGATTTCATCTTTTGATAGCCCTTTATACTTATTTTTCATGTTGTATTATTATCTTCCAAGTTACGATATTTGCAACTTCGCCTTACGAGATACAATATACTACTACGCCTATCCCATTGTCAATAAAAAATAAGCTCAAACTGGAAATAATATGCTCCGTATAAACTGTCACTACTTGTGAATTTCTGTTTGTCGTCGGTATCCTACCATAAAATCACTTTTTTTGGCACACGTTTTGGCACAAAACTATCAGAAAGCGGGCTGACTTTTAACTTTGTAATCTCCAACCCTCTTATAAATAAATTATATCTTCTCTATGATATAACGATAGAAACAATAGCATATATTCTCTAATGTGACGCATGATTAAAAAATTATTCCTTATATGCTCCCTGCCGTTCTCTCCTAACTTTTTAGCGTATCCCGGATTAGCAAGGAACTGTTTGATAGCAAAACTAGCGCCGTCTATGGAATGGCACAATAAGCCGGAATATTTATGTTTTATCTGCAGAGGGATACCTCCTACATTAGAAGCCACAACCGGTTTTGCCTTCCATAGCGCTTCGGCAACAGTTAAGCCAAATCCTTCTTTCAAAGATTTCTGCACGATCACATCTGAAGCCCTCTGCAAGGCATTAACTACTATGTCATCCTGGGGCAGTAATAAAATATGTATATCTTTATCATGTCCTGATCTCGTTTTGACTTCTTCTAAAACATGTCCGCTTTCAGGGTCATCAGCCGCACTGCCTCCTGCTAAGATAAGCTGGCAATCAAAGTATTTTTTTACCTGCTTATACGCCTCAATAACTCCTACAGGATCTTTTAAACGGTCAAAACGGGAAATCTGGGTAATGATCGGTTTATCCTTTTTAATGTTATATTTTCTCAATACCGAATCTATTATCTCCTGGGGCAATTCTCTATTTTTATCGCTTAAAGGATCAATGGAAGGGGATATCAAAAACTGCCTTATAGGCAGTCTTTGTGAAAAACCGGGCGAGGAAAATACCGCGCTATCATAGTTAGTCATAAAATTCTCCAGGAATCCCCATACTCTCTGGTTAGGATTAGACACATCAATATGACAGCGCCAAATCCATTTATTGCCTGAGCGCTTTTTTATCAAAGCTATGGGCTGGGGGTCATGCACAAATACAATGTCTCCGTAAATATCCAAGGCTTCAATATTCTTCTGGCTGGTTTCCATGAATATATCAAAATCTTGCTGAGTTATTTCTTCCGGCCTTCCATGCAAAGCATTATGAATTTTTTTTGTTACCTCAAAGAATTGCTCTCCGCCCTTTATAACGTCCCATCGGGTATCTATTCCCAGCTCTTTCAATAAAGGCACCATGCGGCTGAGTATCTCAGCGACTCCGCCTCCTACCGCTGTGGAATTAACCTGCTGGATAACCTTGCCTTTAAGTTTTTCAGCCAATAGTCTTAAATCATCTATAATTGGCTGCCCCACTATTGGTATATATTCTTCTATATTGGCCATTGTTAATCTCGCAATTTCTGCTCTACTATTTTAATGATTGTTTTTCTTAGATCTTCCAGGGTATAAGTATAAGGATCAAGCCTTGAAATCTTATCTGACAATTCTTTATCTCCGATAGACGTTTCTATCCAGTTTGAAAAATCATTTGTCTTTTTTTCCAGCCTTAAACGCGACTCAAAGATATGAAAATATATGGAGTCTATAGTTATATTTTTAACTACATCTGCAAATTCTCTCAAATCATAAGCAATATAATTTGTCGGCAGTACAAAGCTAACTGACTTTATAAAATGAAATTCCCCGTCTTCTACGGCAAACTTCAATTTAGATGACAGATTATTTTTCAGATAATTTTCGATTGTCGCGGCTATTTTATCCCTGAGCAAGCGGATCGTGGAAAACTGGACCGTATCAATGCTGGCCAATCTCTCCCCAAGCTCCTCCTCTCCCAGCACCTTGCTCACCCAATAAGCAAAATCATTAGGCGGCTCAGGAGATAAATACTGGTGTTGCTGCAGGAATTTATGTGTATGATGATAGATACACGACCCGGGCACCTGTTTTACTAAGCTCAATAACTGGCTTAAATTCGACGCCCTAAGGCCTGTCAATTCCGATAGATGCAGTCTTGTATAGAACCTGAATGGCTCTATGGCTTTAATTAATTCCGGCATATACGTTCACCCGTTTTAATTTTTAATATCTGCCCCAGAAACTCAGTTACCTCCTGAGTATTCTTTAGATAATATCTCGCATGAGAGCTTTTGGAACCGCCTACAAACACAGTCAGGCTCATGGTCTTCAGCGCCCTGAACGCGTCCTCATCAGTCATGTCATCACCGATGTAGATAGGAAGACATGGTTCTTTGCCAAGGACAAATTTTAGCCCGGCAAGAAGCCATAATACAATCTTACCTTTATCCCATTCTAAAGGCGGCCTTATCTCCAGCACTTTCTTACCGGGCCTTATTTTGATTTTATTGCTTATAATATAATGAGCTACTGCCTCATGAAAAATTGTTTTTACAGGCTGCACGTCTTTTATATCAACAAGGCGATAATGAACGCTCAACGTAAGGCCTTTATCTTCTATAATCACCCCTTTAATTTTTGACAGCTTCTTTTTTAAAATACTTTTGATCTTTCTGAGCGTTGCCCTGTACCTTATTGAAACATGGGCCTTAAATCTAATCTTTGGGCCTTCTATTTCCAGGCCATGATTGCCGGCATAAATTATTCCTTCTAAACCTATTTTATTTTTTATATCTTTCAAGGCCCTGCCGCTTATAATAGCCATTCTGCAATGTGGGATTTTTGATAAACTTCTAATAACCTCTTTGGTCTTTCTGGAAATAACAGCCTTATCTGGATTTTGAACTATTGGTGTCAATGTGCCGTCGTAGTCTAAAAAAAGAAAAATAAATTTATTTTTTAATACATCCTTTAGCTTATTCAATTGAAAAAATAAATGTTCCATAATGCCTCTGTGAAAGGCTTACGCCTTTTTTAAGGATGTTAGCTCCGTAATGATATTCCCTGCCCAGCGGTACACATTATTCTTCTTGACTATGGCGCGCATTTTTTCCATATGCCTCTTTTTTTCTTCGGCAGGCATTTCTATCGCAAATTTAATAGCGTCCGCAAAATCTTCTATTGAATAAGGATTGATCTGTACGCTATCTGTTAATTCCCTGGCAGCCCCTGTAAAACGGCTTAATAACAATACGCCGCTCAGGTCTTTTTTTGATATTACATATTCCTTTGCCACAAGATTCATTCCGTCATGCAGGGAACTGACAATACACATATCAGCCAGCAGATAATAAGGCTTTATCTCTTCCGGAGAAAACTGTTTTTTTAGATACACCATCGGCTTCCACTCTCCGGCTGAATACTTCCAGTTCTTTTTCTCAACAAGTTCGTCTATCTCTCCCATTAAATCATGATAACGCTTTATATGTGTACGGCTTGGAGCCGCCAACTGTATAAAAACAAATTTGTTTTTATACTCAGGATACTTTTCCAGGAATCTGTCAATGGCCTGTATACGTTCTATAATACCCTTTGTATAATCTA
Source organism: Candidatus Omnitrophica bacterium CG02_land_8_20_14_3_00__42_8 (assembly GCA_002780805.1). Lineage (GTDB taxonomy): Bacteria > Omnitrophota > Gorgyraeia > Gorgyraeales > Gorgyraeaceae > UBA10183. The sequence continues at coordinate 3,736 of PEUD01000136.1, forward strand.
TTCTATCCACGCCAATTGCTATTATTTTACCTTCCAGATTGAACTCCTTCCGGATTTTCTCAATTTCATCATTATCAGATTTCGGATCTATGACATCAGAATAATCGTCAACGCTTATAGGAAAGGCCTTTATAAATGTTTCATTTCCGCCGCGCACTATACTGAACTTTTCAGTATCAACTCTTGATTCGAGCAGTCTATTGGCTGTTTCTAAAAAATTATTGCAATGATATTGGACATGAAAACCAATTAAATCGCATGCCAGCATGCCGCTCAAAATCTCAACCTGGTAAGGGCATATTGAAAATGATTCCGGATTAGGCCATGGGATATGCCAGAATAAAGCGATAGTCACATCAGGCCTTTTTTCTTTTATCATCCCTGGAAGCAGAGTAAAATGATAATCCTGAATAAATAGAAAAGATGGTTTTTTAGGAAGTTCTTCTAATATGCTGTCTGCAAATTTTTGATTAACCTTTTTATACATCTGCCAGTCTGATTCCCTGAAGACAGGCCTGGCATGGGTTATATGGCATAAAGGCCACAGCCCTTCGTTGGCAAAACCATAATAGTAACCTTCTTCTTCATTTTTAGAAAGCCATATGCGTTTTAAGATATACTTATTATTCTCAGGCGGAACCCCTACTTTATTTCTGGAGTTCACAAATTTTCTATCCGCATTACCGCTGCCATGGGCAATCCAGGTCCCTCCGCAGGCCCGCATAACAGGATCTATCGCTGTTACAACGCCGCTGGCCGGCCTGACACATCTGGATACGGCCGTAATTTCTTCTATAATATGCATATATGGTTCCCGGTTTGAGACTACAAAGAGTGAATTTTCACCAAGTTTAGCATGAACAAGATCCCTCAGTTTTGCTTCTGTCCACAATTCTTCTTTCTGTATACGTTCAGAGGCCTTATTATAAACTATATTTCTAGCCACTCTCAGGCCTAAGGCAACCTGTTCAACCTCACTGATAAGCTTTCCAAATTCGCCTTTTTCTTCAAAAGGGCGTAATTTATCGATTTCGCCCGTCTGAAAATGTGTAAACCACTGCGTAAGCCTGCGCACAGGAAGGATAAAAATCTGCCTTTGAATCAAAAGGGTTATTATTACGATTAATACCAATAGCACAATGAGCGATGCGCTTATGCGCTTCCAAAGTTGAGTTAATATAGTAAATACATACGATGTGTCATAAATAATTTCTGTGGCGCCTATTACATCCCCATTATCATCTGTTACAGGTAAAATATAACTATATACTGAATATTCCCTGAATTTTTCAAGGGCCCCGCGCGAAGATCTGCTGGCTAATATATCGTTAAGATAAGGCTTATCTTTATCCCGCCAATCAGAAATGCGTTCCGTAATTGCCAATATCTTGCCATCTTTATCATAGATAACGCATCCCTGCAGCTTTTCTTTTTTCTGAAAGATTTCTACCAGGCGATTTGCCACTTTCAGGTCATTATCCAGAAAAATGTGTCTTACGGATAACTCCATACTTTCGCTGACAGCCATGGCTTTTTTCTTCAGATCGTCCATCAACCTTTCTTCTTCTAAACGAGCTTGCATTATTCCGAAACCAGCAAAAACCGCAGTAACTATAAATAAAATCGGCAGGATAAATAAAAGTATTCTTTTCATAGTGTCCCCTCTTTTCCTTGAATCTGTTCATAATGTATCGTCCTGATAGGATATGGTATAATAATATTTTCCTTTTTATACCTTTCATGCAGCCGCTTGATGAATTCATGTTTAATCAAATATTGGTCTGCAAATTCTTTTGCCCTCAATATTACAGTAAAACCTATGCTTGAATCTCCAAAAGTGTTATAGCGAATAAACGGTTCAAATCCAGGCACACCGCCCGGGACTGTTTTCATGATTTTCCTGGCCGTTTCACAGGTAATCTTCTCCACTTTTTTAAGGTCACTATCATAATGACCCCCGAGATTTACCAATACCGCCATTTCCTTATCCGGAAGATAATAGTTAGTAACAATCGCCTTTGTCAGTTTTTCATTCGGGATAAGCGCTACATTATTAGGCAGCATTTTAATCTTTGTAGTACGCCAGTTTATATCAATCACATAGCCTTCCTCGCCTGAGTCCAGCTTTATATAGTCGCCTATTTTAATCTGCCTGGCTACTGTTATATGAAAACCGGAAAAAAGATTAGTAAGCGTCTCTTGCAAAGCCAGCGCAACTGCCAGGCCGCCAATGCCCAGAGTAGCAAGGATAGGCGCTATAGAAATACCCATACTGTTTAAGATTACCAAGATGCCTATTCCGAAAACAACAACACGGCTTATATTCTGAGTAAGAGAATTGACAGGCAATGCTGATTCTACCTTGCTAGAATAGGCCTTTATCATCTGACAGGCAATGTTGGCCAGAACAAGCGTTACTGAAAAAATACCAAGCACCAAAAGGCCTTTATCGATAAGATAGACTATGTTTTCAGGAAATTTTGTAACTTCAAGCGCCAGATAAAGCCCGAGCATCAAAAACCATACAATAAACGGCCCTTTTATAGCGGTTATGACAATATCGTCTACTTGAGTCTTGGTATGCTCCGCCCATTTAGCAAGGCGCAAGAAGATAATCTTTCTTATTATGTATCCAAATATGATTGTTATTAAAAAAATCGCTAAAGGCATTACCGCTTCTTTAAATAAGTTCACCATATTTTTTTCTCCTTATAGTTAAAAAGCCGCCATCCTGTGAATTAAAACAGGATAGCGGCCCGACTACCCAAAAAATCCTCTAGAGAAATACAAGAATATTTCTAGACCCCATTAATTATTTAAAACCTATTTTCTAATACAACCTCGCTCTATCACTTCAATATATTATAGCATACTATCTAATACAAACGCGCTAAATAA
>PEUD01000069.1 GCA_002780805.1 Candidatus Omnitrophica bacterium CG02_land_8_20_14_3_00__42_8
GATAACAGCCATGTGCCTGGCAGTGGGTTTTATATTCCTGGGCAAGGCTGTTTTTAGTCTAATGGGCATAACCCTGGGCGATTTTATGGTAGCGGGCGGTGCTATATTATTTTATATTGCCGTAGCAGACATAAGAGGCCCGGGCAAAGGAAGCCGTTATGCTAATCAGGAACTTGGAGCAGTGCCGCTTGGAACGCCGCTTATAGTAGGGCCTGCTGTTTTAACCACGTCTTTGATTATTATAGGCGAATACGGATTGGCCGCTACGCTTATATCGGTATCAGTTAATATTTTATTAGCGGGTTTGATACTTTTATTTTCTAACTTCATAATAAAAATTCTTGGAAAAGCGGGTTCGAGGGCATTGTCAAAGGTTACAAACCTTCTTTTAGCTGCAATAGCGGTCATGCTCATTCGTAAAGGCATTGTCCAGATCTTCCATCTATAAATTCAGAGGAGAGACTAATATGGAAAGTTTAAAATTAGACGGCGTAAAGCCTGAATTAAAAGTTATTATCCAGCCTTATCTGATTAAGCTCCTGGAGATTCATAAGGAAAATATAGTTTCTGTGGTTCTGTACGGCAGCGCCACCGGAAAATATTTCATGCCTAAAAAGTCGGATATAAACCTGGCGGTCATATTTCAAAATCTTGAGTTCCGGCAGTTAAAAGATTCACTTAAACTTATAAATTACGGCACGTCTAAAAGAATAACTGCGCCTTTATTATTATCCCTGTCTCACATCGAGTCGTCCAAAGACACGTTTCCCGTGGAATTTATTGAGATAAAAGAAAATAATATTCTGCTTTACGGCAAAGACATATTTTCCGGCTTAAAGATAGACGAGACCAACATAATGCTTTTTTGTAAAAGAGAGATAGAGGGAAAGCTTATACGGATCCGCCAGGCTTATTTAGAAATAGGCCTTAAGAGAAAAGGCGTTGAAGCGCTGATGAAAGAATCAATGCATTCACTGATCCCCTTATTCAGGGCGCTTCTCAGGTCAAAGATTCAGAACCCGCCGATAGATAAAGAGAAGACACTTATAGAATTCTGCAACCACTACGGCCTTGCCAAGGACGTATTTATAGCTATTTTAAAGGATAGAATGAATGATGAAAAGATAAAGGGCGAGGACGCAGAGGTATTTTTCGAGAAGTACCTGAAAGAAATAGAAAAGATTACATGAAAAAGATATTCATAACGCTGAGCTTTTTTATTTTTACAGGCACGGGTTTCTGCGAAGAAGCTGGTCTCCCGAATTACGCGGGTTACGTTAATGATTACGCGAATATTTTATCAGATGGAACAAAAGACAAGCTTACGGCCCTCTTCGCGGAAATCGAGAATAAGACCACCAACCAGCTGGCTGTTTTAACTATTGACACGCTCTCGCCGCTCGATATAGAAACCTATGCGGTAAAACTTTTTGAGAAATGGGGCATCGGCCAAAAAGGCAAAAATAACGGAGTCCTGATTCTGGTGGCGGTAAAAGACAGGGCGGTCAGAATAGAGGTTGGATACGGCCTCGAGGGCGCGATCCCTGACGCGTTGGCTGATAATATAATAAAAAAGACCATGGTGCCGTTTTTTAAAAACGGAGATTATGATACAGGCGTTCTTCAGGCCGCGGCAGCTATCAGTAAACTTATAGCCGGTGAATATAATGTAGATATCTCTGAATTGGATAATATAAAAATAGAGGCGCCTTCAAAAAAGTTTTCTATTTTTGACTTTTTATTCCCGATTCTTGTTATTATAATGTTAATAAGGCGGAGTTTTTTCTGGTTTTTCCCAATACCGAGGCGTGGCAGGGGAAAAGGCGGTTATTGGTACCCCGGAGGCGGGTTTGGAGGCGGCTCAGGAGGATTTGGCGGGGGATTCGGAGGTTTTGGAGGCGGTTTTTCCGGCGGCGGCGGCGCATCCGGCCGCTGGTAGTTTTTTTGAAGTTGACACTCTGACAATGTCACAGTGTCAACTTAAACATACGGAGGATTGAAATGAAAAAAATAGGGATTATTTTGCTAATTATTGTTGGAGTAGTTGTGGTTCTCGGGGGGATGCTCATAGCAGGGCTTAATAAACCGGTGATACTTGACGAACAGGTGAATAATGCCTGGGCCCAGGTTGATAATCAGCTCCAGAGAAGGAATGACCTGATACCGAATCTTGTAAGCACTGTAAGAGGATACATGGAGCACGAGAGAGGCACGTTTGAAAAAATAACCGAACTCAGGAGCCAATGGGCAAAGGCAGTGACTACGCAGGATAAGATACAGACAGCCAACGCCATAACAGACACGTTGTCGAAGATCCTTCTCGTGAGCGAGAATTATCCTGAATTAAAGGCAAATGAAAATTTTTTGACCCTTCAGGCGCAATTAGAAGGCACTGAAAACAGGATTGCGGTTGAGAGGATGAGGTATAATGACGCGGTAAAAACTTTTAACGCATACCAGAGGACCGTATTTGGCAGTGTTTTCTGCAGTTTGAGAAGGCTTGGCCTGCCAAGGGTTTATTTTAAGGCAGTCGAAGGCGCGAAAGAAGTCCCTAAAGTAATTTTTAAATGAAAAAAATACTTTTAGTCAATCCGTGGATATATGATTTCAGCGCGTACGATTTTGGCATAAAGCCGGTAGGACTTTTGCGCATAGGGGAATTTCTGCGCCGTAAGGGCGCTAAGGTAGATCTGGTGGATTGCCTGGAAGGGTGCTCAAGGCGTAAAGACGAATACGGTTTTTCAAAGATAAGAAAAGAAAGAATAGAGGAACCTGAGATATTGAAAAATATAGAAAGGCCTTATTTCAGGTATGGGATACCTATCCCTGAATTTTTGGAAAAGATATCGGCATTTTCCGAAATAGACGAAATATATGTAACTTCAGGTATGACTTATTGGTATCCCGGAGCCCATCTTGCCATAAAAATCCTGAAAGAACGTTTTGATAAAACTCCTGTAATCCTGGGCGGGATTTACGCGACTATCTGCCATAAGCACGGCCGCCTGACCAGCGATGCGGATGTTGTATGGAAGGGTAATTATCTTGATGAGGAGTATTTCTACCGGAACGGTTTTTATCCCGCGTATGACCTGCTGTCGGATAAAGAGACGCTGCCGATACAGCTTACGGCAGGCTGTCCTTTCAGGTGCACTTACTGCGCCTCCAGGATATTCGGCGCCAGGTTTGAGATGAAAGATCCTGTAAACCTATTCGAAGAGGTCATGCATTACAATAGGGCATTCGGGACAAAAAGTTTTGTTTTTTACGACGACGCCCTGGCCTATAAAAGTTCGGAAGGTATTAAAAGATTCTTAAGGCTGGTCATCGCATCAGGCATGCAGTTCACTTTTCATACGCCGAACGGATTGCACGCGAGATTCATAGACGAAGAGCTCGCGGAGCTTTTTAAAAAGACTAATTTCAAAGACCTGCGTATATCGCTTGAGACGTCTGATGAGGGTGTCCAGCAGTTTACAGGCGGAAAGGTCAGCAATAACGACCTGAAGCTTGCCCTTAGAAATTTGAAGGAGGCCGGTTTCGCGAAGAAAGACCTCGGCGTTTATATTTTGATGGGAGCCAGCTATATCGACATGGAAAAAACAATGGACGACATACTTTTTATAAACTCTCTCGGCGCCAAGGCGGTGATCGCCTCTTATTCGCCGATACCCGGGACCTTAGATTACAAGGTTTTGGTAAAAAATAAAATAATAAAAGAAAACATAGACCCTTTATGGCACAATAAAACGATATTTTCCGAGTTTTTGATACCGTCTTACGTCCGGAAAGCGAGAGAAATAAGACGTTTTACATCGAACCTTAATAAGACATGAGAAATCGAATATACTTCGAGCGAAGTCGAGAAGCATATTCGATGAGTTCTCGACTCCCCGCCACAGAAACAATGGCGGGTCGCTCGAACAATATTAGAATAGCACGGAGGATTTATGGAGTTTTTCGAAGTAATAAAAAATAGAAAAAGCGTGAGAGAATATTCAAATAAAGAGGTCAAAAAAGAACTTATCGAAAAAATTGCGGATGCCGGAAGGCTGGCTGCCACTGCCAGGAACGAACAGCCCTGGGAATTTGTAGTAGCGTCTGACAAGGAGATACTTAAAAAGATCTGCGGCATGTGTCCGAACGGCCCGTTCATTAAAGATGCCTCGCATTTAATATCAGTATTTTCCAAAGATACGAAATACTATATCGAGGACTCTTCTGCGGCTACTGAAAATATGCTTCTTGCGATCGAGGCCCTGGGCCTTGGCGGCTGCTGGATAGCCGGCGATAAAAAAGATTACGCGGAAGCCGTCAGAAAGATATTTAACGCGCCCGAAGGTTATAAATTGGTAAGCATGATAGCAGTGGGGTATCCTAAAAAAGAAGAAAGGCCTCGGCCGAAAAAAAGCCTGAAAGATGTTTTGCGCTGGGAGAAATATGCCTAATACGCTTTGGAGATTTATAGACGATGACGCCGCGTTCGTAGCCGAGAATCCGGATAAAATATCGAGGCTTTATTTTCCTCTCGCGAACGAATTCGGCATGATGTCGTCCATAACGCCGAAATTGCATGGTGACATAAAAACAGGCCAGCACTCGTTCCTGACAGTGCCTGTTACTACAGAGGACCTCAATAACACATTGTATAACCGTAATTTCTGGTTATATATTGAGGGCCGCGGGGCGTGGTCCATGGCCTTCGGCGAAGCTGACGAGACATTAGTGGAAGCAGGATTTTTATGGCATAAGGTTATAAAGATAAATAAAAAACTCGGCATAAAAGCGGAGGTGTTAAATTTTGTCCCCGCGGAAAACGAGGCAGTAGAGCTCATGTCTATAAAGGCCACTAATATTTCAAAAAAGAAACTGAAGATAACCCCTACGCTGGCAATACCCATATACGGCCGTTCCGCAGATAATCTCCGCGATCACAGGCACGTGACTTCTCTGTTGAATAGAATCAGATTGACTAAATACGGAGTGGTAGTTACCCCTACGATGAGTTTTGACGAAATGGGCCATCAGGTAAATAAGTTGTCTTATTTTGTCCTTGGCTGCGAAGGCGATTCCGGTCTCCCGGAAGGCGCTTTCCCCACGATGCTTGAATTCTCAGGCGAGGCCGGAAACCTTGAAAAGCCGGAAGCTGTTTTAAAGAATATATCTCCTGATAAAAAATCAAGTATCGCAAGGCAGGGCAAAGAAGCGATCGGAGCCATAAGGTTTAAAACGCTTTCTCTCGGCCCGGGTAAATCAATGAGTCACTTAGCAGTCATGGGCATAAGCGAAGATGGCCCGGAAAAGATATTCAAGAAATATAATTCCCCGGATAAGATAAACAAAGCGTTGTCCGTTAATAAAAAATTCTGGGCTGAAAAATCCAAAAAAGTTTATTTTTCTACAGATGACAAGGATTTTGACAGGTGGATGAAGTGGGTCACTGTCCAGCCGGCCTTTAGAAAGATATTCGGCTGCTCTTTTTTGCCGGATTTTGATTACGGGAAAGGCGGCAGGGGATGGAGAGATCTGTGGCAGGATTGCCTGGCGCTGCTTCTGATGAATCCAAAAGAGGTGAGAGGTACCCTTGTGAATAATTTCGGGGGGGTAAGGCTAGACGGCTCCAATGCCACGATAATAGGGAAAAAACAGGGGGAGTTTATTTCCGACAGGAACAAGATCTCCCGTGTCTGGATGGACCACGGCATGTGGCCGTTCATGACGCTGAACCTTTACATAAATCAGTCCGGGGATAAGGATATATTATTTGAAAAAGCGAAATTTTTTGAAAGCGATAAAGTAGACACTGTATTGGAACATATTTTATTGCAGCACAAGCGGCCTTTTACCAGGCTGGGCAGTCATGGAAATTTTCTTTTGGAAGGCGCTGACTGGAATGACGGGCTTGATATGGCAAAGGAAAAAGGCGAGAGCGTCGCCTTTACCGCGGCGTACGCGGGGAATCTTTTTGAATTGTCGGATCTGCTCGAAAAAATAAATTATAAAAGAGAAATAATAGATGAGCTCCGCCAGAAAGCGAATGGCCTGGCCGGCCGCATACGAAGGGATGAGTGGATAAAAATTAATTCAGGCCATAGTTTTTTTAACGGGTATTATGATAATCTCGGCCAAAGGGTGGAAGGCGGCCATGAAAACGGCGTGCGCATGACCCTTGCCGGCCAGGTGTTTCCGATAATGAGCGGCATCGCTACCGGCGGGCAGGTGAGTGAAATCTATAAAAGCGCTAAAAAATACCTCTGGGATCCTGAACTAAAAGGCTTCAGGCTGAACACGGATTTTAAAGAGATCCAGCCGAATCTGGGAAGGGCATTCGGTTTTGCTTACGGCGAAAAAGAAAACGGCGCGTTCTTCAGCCACATGAACGCGATGTTTGCATACGCGTTTTATAAAAGAGGATTCGCGAAAGAGGGATTCGAGGTGATAAGTTCCATATATAACATGTGCCTGAATACGAGCGTGAGCAGGATATACCCCGGGGTCCCTGAATATTTTAATTCAGACGGCCGCGGCATGTATCATTATCTGACCGGCTCGGCGAGCTGGCTTTTATTTACAATGCTCACCCAGGCATTCGGCGTGGCCGGAGAAATGGGCAGCCTTGTAATAAATCCTAAATTAGTAAAGGAACAATTCGGAAAGTCCGGAAAAGTCTCAGTCAGCGCTGGATTCGCCGGAAAAAGAATCCTGGTCAATTATTATAATCCCGGGAAATTAGATTACGGAGAATATAAGATAGGAAATATTTCCATAAACAATAAATCCGTAAAGGAATTGCCTGTAAAAAGAGAAGAGTTCCTGAACCTTGCGGAAAAACCTGTTAACGCGATAGATGTTCAGCTGGTTTAACCGGCTGTCTTTTCTATCGGCTGGCCGCAGCAGACTAATACAAACGCAATTAATGTCATTGCGAGCTGAAGGCGAAGCAATCCCGTTTTTGAGATTGCTTCGGTCGCTATCGCTCCCTCGCAATGGGCATAATACCCAAAAAGTGTTGCTGGTTAAAA
>PEUD01000140.1:0-5428 GCA_002780805.1 Candidatus Omnitrophica bacterium CG02_land_8_20_14_3_00__42_8
TACAGGCCCGTCTCCTATCGCCGCAGTATGTTCTTCTTTTTTATTCACTTTCAGCCTGATAACAGCTTCTGAGATCAGGGTATTATCTTCTCTTTTTTCAATGTTCACCTTAAATCCTTCCAGCGTAAAACATGGTTTATATTTTTTTAACGCCTTTTTCATCAAAAGCTCAAAAGACCCGTCAGCCGCTTCAAAATAATATCCCTGATTTTCCAGAGACTGTATTAATTTCAATATCCTCTTTGTCTGCGGATCATCTTTTGTGAGGTCTAACTCCATTTCTTTTGCTTTCAGGATGATGCTTGTTTTTCCGGACAATTCAGAAACAAGAATCCTTCTGTGATTGCCGACCTTTTCAGGCATTATATGCTCATAAGACACAGGGATTTTCATGACCGCGTTGATATGCACCCCTCCTTTATGGGCAAAAGCGCTTCTGCCTACAAAAGGCTGGTTATCCTGAGGCCTCATGTTTGAAATCTCGCTTATATATCTGGACGCCTCTGTCAATTCTCTCAGCTTAGACTCAGGAACGCACCTATATCCCATCTTTAATTGAAGATTAGGAATAATAGCGCACAGGTCCGCATTCCCGCACCTCTCGCCATAACCGTTTATCGTGCCCTGCACAACCACTGCTCCTGATTCGACCGCAGCTAATGTATTTGCGACAGCCAGGCCACCGTCATTATGGGTATGAATACCCAGCGTAACGCTGCAGCATTCGCTGGATATCGCCCTGACAATTTTTCCCAATTCATTGGTAAGCATACCTCCGTTTGTATCGCATAAAATAACCGCATCGCATCCTGCGCTTACGGCTGAAAACAAGGTTTCCAGGGCATATTCTTTATTCCGCATGTAACCGTCAAAAAAATGCTCTGCGTCGTAAAATACATAGAAATCCTTAGATTTAAGAAATTCAATGGTATCTTTTATCATCCTCAAGTTTTCCTGCAGAGAAACCCTGAGGACATCTGTCACGTGCATGTCCCATGTCTTGCCGAAGATAGCGGCTATCCTCACGCCCGACTTTATAAGGGCTTTCAGGTTTTCGTCTTCCGAAGGACTAATCTTCGGACGCCTTGTGCTGCCAAACCCGACAAGCTCTGAATTTTTGAATTTAATTTTTCCGGCCTGCTTGAAAAATTCCATATCCTTCGGATTAGAACCCGGCCATCCGCCTTCTATGTAATGAACGCCGAATCCGTCTAATCTTTTTGCAATCTTGATTTTGTCCATCACGGAGAAAGAAATGCCTTCCCCCTGGGATCCATCTCTTAATGTAGTATCGTAAATTTTAATTTCCCTCATCTTATTTCCCTCTAATAGTTCTCGACTGGGCTTACAAGCAAAGCATTGATGTCCGCTCGAACAATAACATGTCCCGAGCTTGTCGAGGGATATTCTTCGAGCGAGTCTCGCCGAAGGCGGACGAGTCGAGAAGTAAACCTTATTTCTTTCCCAACCCAAACGCCTTATGCAGCACCCGCACCGCCTCATCTGCATATTTTTTATTTATAACGCACGATATCTTAATCTCGGAAGTAGATATCATATCTATATTGATCTTTTTTGAAGCCAGCGCCCCGAACATATCTGCCGCAACTCCGGAATGAGCCTTCATGCCTACCCCGACTATGGAAACCTTTGCTATCTCGCTATTATAGGCCACGCCTTTTGCCTTCACGGCATTGACTATTTTAGCCATCACGTCCTTTGTCTTATTCAGCTCTGCCGCAGGCACTGTAAATGACAGGTCTGTATAACCTTTCCTGCTTATATTCTGGATTATCATGTCTACATTTATATTGTTTTTGGCTATGTCCGTAAATATTTTCGCGGCTATGCCCGGCTTGTCCGGGACATCGCAGATAGTTACCTTCGCCTCTCCTTTAGCCGCGGTTACGCCGCTCACCAGAACCTCTTCCATAGCCTTAACCTCCTTTGAAATAATTGTCCCTTCTTTATCCGTAAAGCTTGATCTTATATGAAGAGGGACTGAATATTTTTTTGCGACCTCCATAGACCTCGCCTGCATTACCTGCGCGCCCAGGGAAGCCAGTTCAAGCATTTCTTCATAGCTGATCACGGAAAGTTTTTTGGCGTCTTTTACAATCCTTGGGTCAGCTGTATAAACGCCCTCCACGTCGGTATATATCTCGCACATGCCGGCATTCAGGGTCTTCGCAATAGCAACTGCGGTAAGGTCTGACCCGCCTCTGCCAAGCGTAGTGATCTCCTGGTCAGAGTTCATGCCCTGAAAACCGGCTACTATGACAACCTTTCCTTTTTTAAGCTGTTCCCTGATCCTATCCGCGCTTATCTTGAGAATCTTGGCCTTTGTATGAGAACAGTCAGTAATAATGCCTACCTGCGGGCCTGTAAAAGATATCGCGTCAATGCCTAACTTATGAATGGCCATTGCCAGAAGCGCCACAGACACCTGTTCGCCCGTAGATATAAGCATGTCTAATTCTCTATCGCTCGGTTTATCCGTAATACGGCCTGCCAGCTCCAAAAGTTCATCCGTGGTATCGCCTAAAGCAGACACCACTACCACGATTTTATGGCCTTGTTTTTTATATCGGCCGATGCGGCTGGCTACGTTTTTTATCCTGTCTGTATTCGCTATAGAACTTCCACCGTATTTTTGAACAATCAAAGAATCCTGCATTTCAATCCCTTCCTTCTTATTACCGCTATTACATCAAATACCATTAAAACCGCCATGGCCACAAGCGCCGTGGCTATAATCATAATTAAAAAATTCTTTGTCCTGATGCTATCGTAAATCTGAAACAGAAGGGCCCCTGTTGCAGTCAGGAGCATAAATACAGCTGGCAGGAATACAAATTTAAGGGTTTTGCCCCTGCACAATAACCAGCTCGCTATTACTACAAAAGTCAATGCCGCTACCATCTGGTTGCTTGACCCAAACACAGGCCAAATCTTATTCCAACTGCCTGTCAGGACCAGAAAACCGCTTATAGATATTACCACAAATGTAGTGAAGAATCTATTGTTTATTTTAAAAAGTTCTTGGGATATATATCTGGCGATTCTGGTAGCCGTATCCAGCGTTGTGAGTATAAATGAATTAAGTATCAATATGGCTATCAACCCGCCCTTTCCAAAAAGCACTGTTTTTGTAATTTCATCATAACCTTTGCCAAAAGCGCCTATCGGTCCGGCTCCTCCTTTTGCAAGCATTGTTTTTAAGACGCCTGGGGCAATGCCGGCGCTTACTACCAGAATAGTTATTACCGCCAGAAATCCCTCCAGTATCATGCCGCCGTAGCCTATGCGCTTTGCGAAAACCTCGTTCGGCAATTGTTTCGCCGTGGTGCCGCTTGCAATTAGCGCGTGAAACCCTGAATTTGCCCCGCATGCGATAATGACAAATAGCATTGGCCAGAGCCATCCTCCGCCACCCGCGTCCCATTTAGAAAAAGCAGGCGCGTTTATTACAGGATGCGCTACAAATATTCCTATGCCCCCCATAATAATCCCGAAATAAAGCAGGAAGCTTGACAAATAATCTCTGGGCTGCAAAAGTATCTGAACAGGAATAACAGACGCGATAAACGAATAAACCAAAAGCGTTATGCCCCATATTAAAAACGCGTTATGGCCTAAATCAACCGGGATAAAATCCCCCATAATGATACAGGCCAATAAAAGACTGAGCCCTATTATTGTCGCGATCCAGCTCTTTATCTTTTTCCAGTAAAGCATCCAGCCGGTAAGCACTGCCACAAATATAAGGCCAAAACACGGGACAACTGTCCTGGTATCACTAGCCAGGGTCTGGGCGCATAGAGACGTAAAAACAGCTATGACAAGTATTAATGTAAGCCATACGAATGTAAGAAATATAAGCTTGGAACGTTTTGAAATAACAGTCTCTGCTATGCTGGAAATGGAAACAGCTTTATGCCTTATAGAAATCATTATAGCCGCAAAATCATGCACCCCGCCTAATAATATCGAACCAAACACAACCCATAGCAACGCGGGCAGCCATCCCCACAAAGCCACTGCGATTATCGGGCCCACTATCGGGCCTGCGCCTGCAATGCTTGAAAAATGATGGCCGAAAAGCACGAGCCAGTTTTTCGCAGGCACGTAATCTATACCGTCGTAATACTCCTTGCTGGGCGCTATATTAGACGAATTTACCTCAAAAAATCTTTCTAAAATCCTGGCGTACCAGAAGTAGCCAATGCTTAGAAATAAAATTGACCCTGAAATTATCACTAGTGAATTCATATTACCTCTTTTTAAAACAACTTTAGATTGACATTGTCGATTTGTGAAGCTCCACGGCTTTATGGTTCGACTCCGTTCACCATCTTTCGAACAATCCTGAGCCTGTATAAGGGAAAGGCCTTATGCTTTCCTATACCATAAAAAATTCCATTAGTTCATGGCCTTTATCTATTCGGAATTTTGAAAGACGGGCTTCTTTTTCGTTGAAATGCTTGATAGCGTCTTGCTCAATATCTGTGCCATACATGGCAAAGCAGACATAATCCCTGGAATGAGTCTTTAAAGCAACTGGCGTAGCGTGATCGGACAAAACTAATATTCTGAATTCCTCATCACCGGATTTGAAATGGTTCAAGATAGTCCCGGCTACAAATTTATCAAATTTCTCTATGCTGTAAATCTTTTCTCTTAAATCTCCGTTATGGCCTGCCTCGTCAGGGGCCTCAACGTGCACAAATACAAAATCTTTATGCTTTAACGACTCGAGGGCGTATTCTGCCTTGCCCAGATAATTGGTATCGTAATACCCTGTAGCCCCGGGCACGTCTATAACATCAAGCCCTATAATCCTGCCTATCCCTTTTATGAGATCGACCGCTGAAATAATAGAACCTTCTGCGTGATAAAGCTTTGAAAACTTAGGCATGAAAGATTTTATGCCCTGGCCCCACAGCCATATCATATTTGCGGGATTCTCTTTTAAATCAAGCCTGACCCTGTTTATCTCATGGTCAGCAAGAATCTTTATGGATTCATTCATTAATCTCTTTAATATCTCTGCCTGAGGGGTCATTGCAGGCAGAAACCTGCTGATCCTCTTTCCGGCTATATCGTGAGGAGGAATGCATTTTGTCTTTACAAAGCCTTCCTGCTCTTGTTTATTGCCGCACTTAAACACCACGATATGCCTGTAACTTATGCCAGGATAAAATTTTATATTTTCCGTTCCTAATTTGGTATTTAATTCTTCTATTATAACCCCTGCCTCTTCATTTGATATACGGCCCGCGCTGTAATCCGCCATTTTTTCGTCTGAAATGGTTACAAGATTGCACCTGAAAGCCACCTCATTATCCTGAAGCTCTATGCCCATATTCGCCGCTTCCAGAGGGCCGCGGCCCGTATAATATTTCTTCGGATTATATCCAAGAATGGA
>PEUD01000140.1:5505-6717 GCA_002780805.1 Candidatus Omnitrophica bacterium CG02_land_8_20_14_3_00__42_8
TAAAATTCATGTTAGGAATTTTGGCTGCTTCAAGCGCGGTCTTCCCGCCAAGATCCTCCATGGGCCTGTCGCCCATGCCATCACCTACCAAAACAACATATTTCATGAGACGCCCCTAACTAATATAAACGCAATTAATGTCATTGCGAGCCCGCCATCGCTCCCTCGCAATGACAAGTTATTTATTGCATTCGTATTATATAATTATTAATATGTTATATAGATGCGTAAAAAAGTATAATGATTTTAGGAGATTTGTCAAGAAGCTGAATTAACGCGGGGCTTTATCGGAGCTCTTTCTCTGCTCTATTAACCTCTTTCATAAATTCTTCCATCAGTTCCATGTTCTTCCTGCCAGGACTGGATTCTATGCCTGAAGAGACATCTACGCCATATGGCTTAGCTTTTTTTATTATTTCGTAAACATTATCAGGGTTTAAACCGCCTGATATTATAATATTTTTTCCGTATTCCTTCGCAATAATAACGAGCGACAGGTCAATCCCTTCTCCTGTGCCGCCATAGGACTCTTTTTTATAGGCATCCAGAAGAATCGCATCGCATGGGCAATTTTCTATTGAGGCCAGGCTTCTTTTGTCTTTAACCCTTATGCTTTTTATAAGTTTCACTCCGTTAAAATTTCTGCTTTTAAATTTTAAACAATAATCAACGTCTTCATCTCCGTGTATCTGCACTGCATCAAGGCCGCATCTTTCAATACATTCTTCTATATATTCCAGATCTTTATTAACAAAAACTCCTGCCGCGCTTACAAAAGGCGGCATATTTTTTACTATCCTCTCGGCCTTTTCCAGAGTAACATAACGAGGGCTGTCTTTAAAAAATACAAGGCCGATGGCATCTGCGCCCGCTATTATAGCGCTGTCTCTGTCTTCGATTGACGTTATACCGCAAAACTTAACCCTTATTCTCATTGCCTATCCTCCACAAATCCGCCTAGGCGGATTTGATCCCGAGCCGCCATTATCTATGCTTCATGCGGCGAGGGACATAATTTCTCTTATTTTTCCTGCTATATCCTCTGCCCCTAAAAATGCGCCGCCTATAAGAACCGCGTTCACCCCGGCCTCTCTGATTTTTTTAACTTCTTCATTGCCTGATATCCCGCTTTCGCTAACCGTTATTATTTCTTTTGGAATCTTAGGGATAAGACTGAAAGTATTTTCTAAAGATACCGCAAATGTATCCAGG
>PEUD01000045.1:0-8172 GCA_002780805.1 Candidatus Omnitrophica bacterium CG02_land_8_20_14_3_00__42_8
TGAATTGTTATTTTTTGCCAAAGAACTTAAAAATTTTTGAAGGTTAGGAAACGCGCTAAATTTGAATTACAGCCATAAATATGGTATAGTTATAATAGGAGGGCAGGATGTTTAAGCTTGCTTTAATATTAATGCCGATTTTCATCATGACATCCGCATACGCCTGCGCAGGCGCGGAATCAGGCCTTGCGGCAAGCGTGTCATCCTGTTCTTTTTCCGAATGGGTTAACAGCCAGCCGGGCAATAAATCAATTGATGATAATGCCGAAAAAATAGTTTTAAGAGAGCAATGGGAAAGAAACATCGGGGTAGATATTTTTTACCCTTATTTCAGAGCAAAGGAATTAGAATCAAAGGTAAGGGAAAAGTCAAGCGTCAGGGTATTTAAATTAAAAGGCAAACCGGAATTTAAAAACAACGAGGCAAAATATATCTTCTCTGTAAAATTTTAACCCCTGCCGCTATTATTTCTTAAAAAGCCCTATTAGCTCAGTCTTGGCAAGTATATGGCCATCCATAGCATTCTCTAAATCAGCCTTACGAATCCCTTCTTTTAAATTCAGCTTTGCATCAAGGGCATATACCTTAAAAACATACCTGTGAGTTCCGAACGGAGGGCAGGGCCCATCATAACACATCCTTCCAAAATCATTTACACCCTGTTTCCCTGGCGCGGAACCTTCTTCTATCTCCAAAACAACAGGCATGTCAAATATTACCCAGTGGACCCAATCCCCGCCGGGCGCATCAGGATCATCAAATATCAGGGCAATGCTCTGGGTTCCCGCAGGGATATCATCTATAATCAGCCCAGGGTTAATATTTTCTCCGCGGCAGGTGAATTTCTTGGGGATATATTCGTTATTTTTGAATTCCGGACTTGTCAATTTCATAACCCGGTTCTCGCCTCCTATTGCCGCTTGCGCCGCTATAAGAAAAATGCAAAGAAAGATAATGCCTTTTTTCACAATATAACCCTAAGGTGACACTCTGACATTGTCAGAGTGTCACCTTGTTCTTACCTGCTTTTGAAAAACTTGTTTAACAGTTCCTGGCCTTTTGAAACAAATAATTTCTGTAACACATAGTTAAGATCAGGCATTACAGATATGTCAGGGATCTTTCCTTTTATATCGAGGGGTATTGTTATAAGGCCGTCATTATCTGTAAGATATTTGAGTTCCGGCACAATGCTGCCAAATGCGCCGGACAGGTCTTTTGGTATAAATAAATCCGCGCTAATTTGTAAACGCTGGTCTATCATGCCGATAGACCCCTTGCTCACAAGATAGAAAGTGTCTGATTTCACCAGAAGTTTGTCAAAAAAAATCTTACCATCTCTTATTTCAAAATCCGCATTGACAGGCTCAAATACAGTGTAATTCTGGCTCAAGAGCCTGCTGTATTTTTCAGGCAGGTTATCTTTTAGTTTCTGAACAAGGCCTGGCAGCATGTTCAGCTTATCCAGCGCGGCCTTCAAAACATTCATATCCTCCAATACCGCTTTTTCCAGTTTCATGGCCCCTGCCGCGGTTAATGTTTTTAACATATCTTCCTGCGGCAGGCTGTTAATTAAAATATTCATATTTAAATCAAGTGAACATCTGAAACTAGGGCTAGCGCCAGGATTTACCACCAGTTCAGGCACGAATAATCTCCGGATCTGAATATCCTTTTTTAGAAGCGGCAGAATTTTCACGCTCACGCTGAGGTCTTTTGCTTTTAATAACGCGCTGTCCCATGTCTTGTCCTTGTCTTTTATGGCAATGCCTCTTACTTCGATTCCAAACCCGGCCAAAAGGCCAAGAGAGATATTATCTATCATTACGTCCTTGCCCATGGACTCTTCTAGTTTCGCTATCAATGCGCCTTTGTAGCGATTGGCGTCAAAAGTAAACATAAACAAGGCGGCCGCAGCCACCAGAGCCAACGCTAAAACGGAAATTATTATTAGATTTTTTTTCACCCAGCTCTTCCTTCCTTATACACATCCCCGTCCAAAAGGAAGGGCGGGGTTCATAGGTTAAAATCCTACGTTAAGGCCTGTGTCAAAACTTACGTCCGGGCTCGCCGCAGAGTTTATGTTTTCGGTACAGGCAAAATGCCAGGACACGTTTTCTTTCTCTTTAAATTTATAATTAACGCCGAGCCCCACATCAATTCCCGGATCATCCAGGGCATTGGTCTCGCTGGAAGGATACGGCGTGGAATTCCCTGTAACCTGTGCCACCATGGAAATCCTGTTCGTGAAAAAATACTCCATGCCTAACATCCCGGAAAATATCTCTTTTTTCATGTCCAGGACGCTAAAGAAACTTGGCTTTTTTATGAATACCGCGTTAAGGCCGCAATAAACGCGTATCCTTTTAAAAAATGACTTATCCGCGGCTACGCCCAGGCCATAATCAAATTCTCCGCTGCCCGTTAAATCCTTTTTCCTGCCTGTCGGAAATTTCACCGCGGACCTGAAAGAAATATTGGGCATATAAGAATATCCGGCTTCTTCCATGACCTGATATTTGGCTTTCAATACGACGTCGCCAAGCCCTTCAGAAGAGTGTTTCCTGCCGATCAATTCCTGGGTATTATAAATAAAAGAATAGTTATAATTATAAGCCCCCTGACGCGTCCTTGAACGCGGGGTTCTTGCGCCAACAGTATCTTCAACCCCCTCAACAAACCTGTCAAGATACCCGGCCGATAAGCTTAAATACGGCACTTCCAGCCCCGCCTCAAGTTTTTCGAAAAGGCCGTATCTCAAGTCCAGAGTCATCCTGGAAACCTCTGCGTCAATATTTATGTTGTATAACGACGTGGCCGGGGTAAAACAACTGACTGTTACATTTGAAACAGTGTATCCGGCATTGATGTCGAATTTATTCTGTTCTGTAACACTTGCCTTATCAGGCTCCATTTGCAGGTAAAATAGGTAGAGCGGCATCTGGTTGCGTATCGGGATGGGGCCTGCCCCGTAGTACCCCTGTGGCGCGGGGCCTGTTTTCGCGAATGCGCCTGCCGCGCAAAATAAAAAAAAGAATGAAATAAACGCGGCTGATATTTTATGCCTTTCCAATCTTTTTTCTCCTTGCTGGGTCTTGAAAAAACCTATTTTATATGGTATAATTGTTATAGCCGATAAGGGCAAACCCTAGAGAAATCAGGGGGCGCAAAGCCTACAGGCCTAAATTATTATGACAAGCCGTAACCAAATGGTTAGTTAGGCAGTCAGTAATAATATGGCGGCTGGGTTGCCGGACGATAAAAAGCCGAAGCTGATCGCCTTTATCGGCTTTTTTTATTTGTAGCCGCAGCGCCTTGCGCTGCTTATATGACAGCATTGACACCATAAGATGGTGCGGCTACATCCTGTTTAACCATCCTGTCAAATATTTCGCTAAATTCACTCTCTAAGACAAAAAACGGAGCCACATTACACCCTGTAAGGTTTTTTATCTTAGCCAATATCTCCATGTTTCTGGGGTCCAGCATTGCCAGGAGCAGTACGTTTTTATCTTTCCTGACAGGCAAAACCCCATAATTTTTCATTACCTCAAAAGATATTTTGGAAAACATCTCTTTCATTTCCCTGTTCTCGCTCATATTGCGCATGTCAAAATGCGGGACATTGAATTGCGATTCCAGGGCCCTTGCGACATCGCCTGAACTGGCCATGCCCAGATTTATAATGCTCTGGCCTATTTTCTGCCCGGTAGCCCAGTGTCTATTAAGCGCTGTTTCAAGCTGTTCAGGCGTAATTATCTGAGATTCGAGCAGTATCTGGCCAAGCGGTTTATGTTTGAACCTTTCTTCTCTGCCTGCGCTTTTACTTTCTTCCTTGCAGGGCTCGTCAATAAATACCCTCTTTTCATTCTGTCTGCGGTTCATGAGAAAATTACTGCCTGGCAGGGTTTTCAAGTAAGTCTTTATCTCCGTGATTATCTCCATCAGCTCCACTATATTTTTTATGGGGAAATACTTGTTATTCGCTATGGCTATTGAAATACTCATGAGAGGTGTGTTAATGACATTGCCGCGCCTGTCTTTGGAAACTATATAGGCCCTCTCCCTGTCCTCTTTTGAATAATGAAAATGCGCGGTCCTGTTAAAAACAAGTATCGATTCAGACGCGATCAATCTGTCCTTGTCAGGTGTCGTGACCACCACGAAATCATCGCCTCCTATATGGCCTACAAAATCAAGCGGATTGCCGCATCTCTTGACCGTGGTAGCTATGATGTAAGCGATGTGTCTTATGACACTGTCGCCTTTCATGTAGCCGTATCTATCGTTAAATGATTTGAAATTGTCTATATCGTAATAGGCGACTGAAAAAAGCTTTTTCTCGTCCATCCTTGAGTGTATGGCCTTTTCTATCTGTTTATTCCCAGGAAGTTTCGTGAGGGCGTTCGCGTAAAGCTGGTGGCTGGTCCTGCGCAGTGCCAGCTCCATCCTGACTTCAAGGTCTATCGGATCAGGCGGATTGGCAATATAATCGTCCACGCCCTGCTCTATCTCCAGCATTTTTTTTCTTATCTGCTTTTTGTCTATAAGGACTATTATAGGGATATGCGCGGTGAGAAAATCTTCCTTCAATGCCTTGGACACCTTGAGGCCGTCCATGTCAGGCAGGCCCCAGTCTATGATTATAATATCCGGCTGTTCCCGCCTTACCATCTCAAGGACAACGGAGCCTTTAGCGGTGGTAATGGTATCGTAATCCCATGCCTTCAGCAGGTATTGAATTATCTCCGCAATCCCTGCTTCATGTTCAGCTAACAATGCCTTCTTTTTCCCTGGGTTCATTTATAGTTTTATTATATATCAAAAAAATGGCGCAGTCAACTTATAGTGATGTAGCTGCAGAGCTTGCTCTGCCCTTGCGCTGTAACAGCATGTTTATTTATTTTCCTCGTTACCATCATGGGCGGCGCTTAGTTGATGCTGAATCTCATCATTTAAAGGATATAATTTAACGCCCTCTTTTAACACCAAAACAGCATCTTCGTGCATTCGAAGATTATTATAAAGCTCGGCCAGATTGGCATAAGCCAATGCATAATTATTTAAAGCGATGCTTTGTTTGTAGCAAGATACGGCCTCGGGTATTCTCCCTTCCCTGGCATATATAACCCCCAAATTATTATATGCAACATCATAACCCCTGCCAGGACATGCCTTATTAGACGCGATAAATTCTTTCCTTGCCTCTTCCATCATGCCTCTTCTGAAATATTCAACGCCCAGATTGCAATGCAGCAGAAAACTGTTTGGCTCTTTTTCAACGTCTTTTTGATACAGCGTAAAAGGGTCATTCCATTCCCTGTTGCGTTCTATTATTCTAAGGGCATAAAATAACATAAGGGACGCCATTATTAACACTGCTGCATATTTAACCCGCCTTGAAGCAGCGCCGTCTTTAATTTTAAAAAAGGTTATGCTCATCAAGGCCGCAAACCCCATTGATGAAAAATAACCCCAGTGTTCCATGAGCGTTGCATGAAGAGGTATTATCAGATTGCTGTATGGCGCAAGCCCTATCAAAAACCAGCATGAAAAAAATAAGGCATATTTCCTTGGCTTCAGGAATATATTTATAAGCGTAAACAGCAATATTAAAAAAGGGGTTCCTAATAATACATAGGCATCTTTGAAACTATGGACAACAAAATGATACTCGCTCTTTAAGACAATAGGCATTACAATAAGTTGTATGTAAGTCAATAGAATCCTTGGAAATGTATAAACCCTCTCAATGAAGGCCGCCTCATTTATCAGGGATAAAGTCCTATGAAAAGGGCTGCCCAAAAATAAAATTCTAAGTCCGCCATAGATAAAAACAATACTTATCAGCGTCAATAATGGAGAAAATGTTTTTCGCATTTCTTTTTTTTCTAAAAATATTAAAGTATATATCAACGCTATAAGCGGCAGGAGCAGTGCGCTTTCTTTGGTAAAAATAGACAATATAAAAAGCAAAATACTGCCCAAAAAATAAAACCTTGAAATCTTGATACCATTTAAAAATAATATAAAACATGCTAATAATAAAAAGCTTGTAATAAGTTCTACCCTTGCTGCTATAAGGGTAACTGCCTCGGCATTTACTGGGAATAACGCAAATAATAAACTGGCAAGCCATGCTATCTTTTTTTGTAACCCCAGCTTAATTATAAAAACATAAAATAGCATTGCGTTTAAGATATGGAAAATAATACTAAAAAAATGATAGCCCATTGGATTTAGTTTCCAAAAATGGTAATCTGCCATAAAAGAGAGCATATAAAAAGGCCTATAAAAACCTCCTGCTTCTATGGGGCCGCCAAAAATATTGGTTTTAAAAAGAAAGGTTAAATATTTCCATTGCTTTATTATTGGATTATTAACAATAATTGCCTCTTCGTCCCAGATAAATGGGTTATGGAGCGAATTGACATAAGGAAGGCCGCCTGCAAGGACTATTGAAATTAATATAATAGCAGTGATATTTTTCTTCATAATATAGTAATTATAACCAATTTTTAAACCGATGTCGAGCTGATTCGGCAGCATAAGACGGGCAGCATAAGATGCTGCAGCTACATCCAGTATTGTAGCGGCAGAGCTTGCTCTGCCGCATGCAAGCGCCGCCGTATAGTTATTCTCTTGAAAAGCCAGGCCCTTTCAAGTATACTGCTTTCTATGAAACTTTCTATTTTGATCCCAGCTTATAATGAGGAAAAAACAATCGGCCAGGTTATGCAGGAGATAAAATCGCTGGGCCTGTCTTCCTGCGGAATATCCGAGACAGAGATAATACTTATCGACGACGGCTCTACCGATAAGACCGTGGAAAAAGCCACAGCAGTAATCCCAGCTGCAAGGGTGATCAGACATGTGAAAAACCAGGGAAAAGGCGCTAGCTTGATATCTGGCATCGCACATGCCACCGGAGATATAATTATAATCCAGGACGCCGACTTGGAATACAGCCCTTCTTTATACCCCGTTCTTCTAAAACCAATAGTAGAAGAAAATGCCAATGTTGTATACGGCTCCAGATTCCTTAGCCAGCCTCATCCTAAAGAAATGAGGATGTCTTATTTTCTGGCTAATCGTTTTGGAACAAACCTTATAAATATGCTGTGCGGGACATCGCTCACAGATGCAATGACATGCTTTAAGGTCTTCAAAAAAACCACCCTTGATGGAATAAACTTTAGCTGCAGAGGATTTGGCAGCGACGCTGAGCTGACTGCAAAGGTAGCTAAAAAAGGTTTTAAGATAAAAGAGGTGCCTATTCCCTACAAGGCAAGGACATTTAAGGAAGGAAAGAAATTTCACCCAATCTGCTCGCTGAACGTCCTATGGGCTATTATCAGATATTCTATTTTTTGAAAGATGCGGCTGATTCGGCAGCATAAGATGCTGCAGCTACATCCGGTATTGTAGCTGCAGAGCTTGCTCTGCCGCATGCAAGCGCCGCTGTAGCCGCAGCGCCTTGCGCTGCCCTTGCTGCATTGCCTAATTTATTCTGAAATACGCCCTATTATTTCCAGAGCAATCTTATTATTCGGTTCTCTTTTTAAAATAAACACTGCCTCTTTTTTCGCCTCATTGAATTTGCCTTCATCAAAATATATAAGCGCGAGATTTTCATGAGAATAGAGAAAATCATTATCTATCTCCATGCTTCTCTTAAGCTCCTTGACAGCCGCTTCATAATCCTTCTTTTTTATATATATGTTGGAGAGATTAAAATGGGGCTGTGGATAATAATCGCCGAGTTCTATTGCCTTTGTATATTCTTTCATCGCATCGTCCTCTCTCCCAGCATCCGCGTAAGCCATGGCAAGATTATTATGAATCCTTGCTGAATCGGATTTATATTTAATGGTGCTTTCATAAAAGGATATCGGGTCGTGCCATTCCTTATTTCTCTCAAACGTCCTCCACATATAAAACAGGGTTAACGATATAATCAATACGATTGAGGCCAGCTTAAAACCCCTTCCTTTTTTAAGCATGCGTTCCAGCGCCCATGATACTGCTATAAAAAAACCTATCGATGGAAGATATAGCCAGTGTTCCAGAAGCAATGCATTTACAGGTATGATATTCGAATTCGGTAAAATGAATATCAAAAACCATAGTGTTGAAAACAGTAAAAATCTATGCCTTTTCCTGAGCCAGAAA
>PEUD01000045.1:8249-10068 GCA_002780805.1 Candidatus Omnitrophica bacterium CG02_land_8_20_14_3_00__42_8
CGGCCATAGAAGCATTCCAAAATACACAGGCAGGGTTTTTAAAAATGTGCACAGCCGTATATAAAACGGGATATAAAAAAATGCCTTTGGCGCGCTCTCTGGTATCGTAGATGAAAAATTCAAAATTGTAAGCCTGAGGACGCCATAAATAATAATTATGGCTATAAAGGGTAATATTCTTTGAACAAGGCCTTTCATCGAAAATGTCAAGGCCTTATTACTCTTCGAACGAGGCCCGCGAAGTCCCGAGCGAAGCGAGGGGAAAGGCTGAGTCGAGAAGAAGGCATAAAGGATAATTAAGACAGGCGCTATCAGGCCGCTTTCCTTTGAAAGGATTGCAAATATAAAAGCAAGGCATGATAGAATAATATTTCTTTCAAATAATAAAACGGCTAAAAGGATAAATAAACCTGCCATTGGATCTGCCCTTCCTGTTATATAGGTAACTGCCTCTGTCTGCACAGGGTGGACAGAAAAAAACAGGGCGCTTAGAAAAGCCATCTCTCCGGAAAAGATGCGCGCAAGAAGAAAAAATAATACAATGGCTGTAAGCGCATGAAATATAATATTGGTAATATGGTGGCCCGGCAGGCTGTATTTCCATATCATATAATCCATACCGTGGCTTATCCCCTGAAGAGGCCGGTAAAAATTGCTGCCTTTCCTTGCGCCCTGGATACTATTTTCAACAAAAAGATGAGGCCATTGATGCCAATCCTTAACCGTTGAATTCTTAAGCACCCAGTCCTCGTCATCCCATATGAACTCATTATGCAGGGAATTTACGTAAGACAACACTACGGCTGTAATTATAATTGGAATAAATAATAGGCTGGCCTTGTT
Source organism: Candidatus Omnitrophica bacterium CG02_land_8_20_14_3_00__42_8 (assembly GCA_002780805.1). Taxonomy (GTDB): domain Bacteria; phylum Omnitrophota; class Gorgyraeia; order Gorgyraeales; family Gorgyraeaceae; genus UBA10183. The sequence goes on from PEUD01000045.1 coordinate 9,093, forward strand.
CATCCTTTTTAAGCATACCGCCATTTTTTATCCCTGTCAAGGCAGTATTTCAATTGCCTTTATCCTTAATCTTTAGTAAAATATTATAAGCTAAAAAATTTAACAAGGCATGAAATAACATTGGAGAAAAAATGATAAATGGTAAAAAAATAATTGTCATTATGCCTGCTTATAACGCCGAGAAAACTCTTAAAAAAACATTTAATGAAATACCACATCACATAGTTGATGAAATTATATTGACGGACGATGGAAGCGTTGATAAAACAGCGCTGATTTCAAAAAGGCTTGGAATTAAAACCTTCGTCCATAAAAAAAATAAAGGCTACGGGGCAAACCAAAAAACATGCTACAAAGAAGCCCTCAGGTGCAATGCGGATATAATAATAATGCTTCATCCTGATTACCAATATAATCCCCGCCTGATAACTGCTATGAGTTCGCTGATAGCTGAGGGAATTTATGATGCGGTCATATGCTCCAGGATACTGGGGACAGGCGCGTTAAAGGGCGGGATGCCGCTTTATAAATATATTGCTAATAGATTTCTCACATTTATAGAAAATCTGATGATAGGCCAAAAATTATCAGAATACCATACGGGATATAGGGCATTTTCAAAAAAAGTAATCGAATCGCTTCCGATACTTGAGAATTCAGATGATTTTGTATTTGATAATCAAATGCTGTTACAGGTTTTTTATTTTGGATTTAGTGTCGGGGAAATAAGCTGCCCAACGACATACAATAAAGAATCGTCTTCTATAAATTTTACAAGAAGTTTAAAATATGGCCTGGGTGTATTATTGACAGGATTGGGGTATATGATTGCAAACTCGGGCAAGATTAATATACCTATATTTAACAAAAATGGTAAAAAAATCAATTTATAAACATGCAAACACAATGAGATCTTGTGCCTAAAATACTTTTTTTAAATCCCCCTTCAAGAAAAAATATTTATCTATCCACCAAC
>PEUD01000045.1:10100-11361 GCA_002780805.1 Candidatus Omnitrophica bacterium CG02_land_8_20_14_3_00__42_8
AACATTAGCAGCTCTAGCAGGAAACCTGATCAATAAACACGATATAAAAATCATTGATTTGGACTTATCAAATAATTTTTATAAATCCTTGTTTGATGAGATACATGACTTTAAACCTGACATAGTTGCTTCTTCCGCTAATACCCCTGATTATTTTATAGTAAAAGAAATAGCACAAAAGATAAAAGAAAAATACCTTCGCATAAAAACTATTGTTGGCGGAGTGCACATAACCACTTTACCAGAAGAAGCGAGTAAAGAAAGCTGTTTTGACATTATTGTAATAGGAGAAGGTGATACGGTTATTTCTGAATTATTATCATCCCCCGCCCGAGATGTCCCAGGGATTATATATAAAGACACGGCCTCTGAGAAAAGAATATATAACCATAGAAGAAAACTTACAGGCAATTTAAACGCCTTGCCTTATCCTGCATGGCAGCTCTTTGATTTAAAAAGATACAAAAATTCAAGATTGTCATCAAGGAAAAATCCTGTTGGCCTCATTGAAACAAGCCGCGGCTGCGCATTCCAATGTAATTTCTGTAACAAATTAACCTTTGGCAGCGAGTATAGAGAAAAGGATCCTAAGAGGGTAGTGGACGAGATGGAATACATGCTAAAATGCGGATTTAAAGAGATCCACATTGTGGATGACAGTTTTACGCAAAACATCGGCAGAGCGAAAGAAATATGCAATGAGATCATAAGGCGCAATCTAACCTTTCCATGGTCGTTATTTAACGGGGTCAGGGTAGATATGATAGATTTTGAATTTTTTAAACTGGCTAAGAAATCTGGATGCTGGCAGGCAGCATTTGGAATAGAGTCAGGGGATCAAGATATTCTTAACAAAATAAATAAGAGAATAACAATTTCACAGACAGAAAACGCTGTAAAACTTGCCAAAAAAGCAGGTATAGATACGTTCGGCTTTTTCATTTTGGCGTTATCAGGTGAAACCGAGGCATCTCTAAAACGCACCCTGTCATTTGCCAAAAAACTTCCGCTGGATATAGCGAAATTTGATATCTGCATACCTTATCCCGGTACGCCTTACTATAGAGAGCTTAAGTCGCAGGGAAGAATAAAATCTGAAGACTGGCCGAAATATAACTGCCATCAAATAAATGAACCATTATTCGATCACGCAAATTTACCCTGGCCTGTCATAAGAAAATATTATAAAAATGCGTTTAAAGAATTTTATCTTCGGCCGGCTTATATTATACGAAGGTTTATAAGGAGCTTGAAAATGGGA